>NZ_JBMQQZ010000012.1:0-66389 GCF_057362025.1 Bordetella sp.
CCCTGCCCGCCGGCGGCAGCCCGGAAGACTTCAAGAAACTGATGAACAGCGAGACCGCCAAGTGGCGCGAGATCATCGAAACCGCGAAGATCGAGAGACTGGATTAGAGAGAGCCCACCCCCGAAGCGCTGCGCGCTTCCCCCTCAAGGGGGCGACGCTGGAGGACCGGCGGAGCCGGATCCTCGGCGTCCCCGATCGGCGGCACCTGTTCTTTGCGTGGGGGATAGGTCTACCCCCGGAAGTGCTGCGGGGCTGTCTTTCGATGGCCTGTGTGGGGCGGTCGTGGTGCAATCTGTGATGCCCGTTTCCTTGGGAGGCGGGTCGTTTGAAGCGTAATGGAGAAATGAAATGGATGCCGACCTGATTCTGCGCGGGGCTACCGTGATCGACGGCAGCGGCGCGCAACGCTATGTTGCCGACGTCGCCATCGCCGGCGAGCGCATCGCCGGCATCGGCAGCTTCGAATCCTCCGGCGCGCAAACGCTGGACGCGCATGGCCTGGTGGTCGCTCCCGGTTTCATCGACTCCCATACCCACGACGATGGCTACCTGCTGGCGCATCCGGATATGACGCCCAAGGTCTCGCAGGGCATTACCACGGTGGTAACGGGCAATTGCGGTGTCAGCCTGGCGCCGCTGGTTTCCGAACAGATTCCCCAGCCGTTGGACCTGCTCGGCCCGCCGTCGCTGTTCCGCTTCAACACTTTCGCCGGCTGGCTGGAGGCGCTGCGCGCGGCGCCCGCGGCGGTCAACGTCATCCCGCTCGTCGGCCACACCACCCTGCGCGTCGCCGCCATGGCGGATACCGGCCGTCCCGCCACCGATGAAGAGATCGCGGCCATGCGCGCGATGATGGAAGAAGCCATGACAGCCGGCGCGTTCGGCATGTCCACCGGCACCTTTTATCCTCCCGCCGCGCACGCCCCGACGGAAGAGATCATCGGCGTGGGCGCGCCCATCCGCGCGCATGGCGGGCTATACGCCACCCATCTGCGCGACGAGGCCGACCACATCGTTCCCGCCATGGAGGAAGCCCTGGCAATAGGCCGCGCGCTGGATTGCCTGGTGGTGTTCTCCCACCACAAACTGGCGGGGGAAAAAAACCACGGGCGTTCGGCCGAAACACTGGCGCTGATGCAACGCGCCGGCGCCATGCAGCCCGTCTGCCTGGACTGCCACCCGTATCCGGCGACGTCCACCATGCTACGCCTGGACCGCGTCCGCATCTCGCGCCGCACGATGATCACCTGGTCCAAGGGCTATCCCGAGGCCAAGGGCCGCGACTTCGCCGACGTTATGCACGAACTGGGATTGAGCGACGAAGAGACCCTGAATAAGCTGTCGCCCGCCGGCGCGATCTACTTCCTGCTGGACGAAAAGGATGTCAAGCGCATCATGACCCATCCGCTGGCGATGGTGGGATCGGACGGCCTGCCCTTCGATTCGCATCCGCACCCCCGCCAATGGGGCACCTTCACCAATGTGCTGCGAACGCTGGTGCGGGAACAGTCGTTGTTGTCGCTGGAGCAGGCGGTACACAAGATGACCGGCCACGCCGCCGGCAACTACGGGCTGGCCGAGCGCGGGCTGCTGCGGGCGGGCTATTATGCGGATCTGGTGCTGTTCGACCCGGACCGCGTTTCCGACCGCGCTACCTTCGAACAGCCCGTTCAGGCCAGCGAGGGCATCCTGGGCGTATGGGTCAACGGACGCCGGGTCTGGAACGATGGCGCCGCGGGCCCCGAACGGCCCGGACTCGTGCTGGCCCCCACCCGAAAACCGGAGTCATTGCATTGAACGACGCGCATCCCGGCTGCTATCTCGGCATTCTGGGCGGCATGGGCCCGATGGCCGGAGCCGCCTTCGCCTTGCGGCTATCCGCCCTCACCCCCGCCGAGCGCGACCAGGACCATATCCCGGCCGTGCTGCTGAACGATCCCCGGGTGCCCGACCGCACCGCCGCGACTCGTGGCGGCGAAGACCCGCTTCCGTATTTGTTGCGCGGCATTCGTTTCCTGAACGACAGCGGCGCGCGGCTGATCGCCATTCCCTGCAATACCGCCCACCTTTGGTACGACGATATGGTCGAGGCGTCGCGCGCGCCGGTCCTGCACATCATCGAATCGGTCGTGGAAGACCTGCATCGGCGCGGCATACGCGAAGGCCGCATCGGCCTGATGGGCACGGAAGCCACCCTGCGCCTGGGCCTGTACCAGCGGCATCTGCAGCGTCACGGCTACGAATGCGTGGTGCCGACCGAGGAAGAACAGGTCGCCTACTGCACCAGGTCGATTCTGGCGGTCAAGGCCAACCGGCTGTCCGAAGCCTACGAGCCCGCCGCCGCCTGCGTGCGCCTGCTCGAATCGCGCGGCGCCGTGGCGGTCGCCCTGGGCTGTACCGAATTGCCCCTGGCGATCCCGCACGACCGGCGCCCGGAATTCGACGTACCACTGACGGACTCCATCGACGCGCTGGCCCTGGCGGTCATCCAGCGCTATCAGGCGGACCAGGCGGCGGGGCTTACCCGCGCGGCATAGTACATACGACGGCGGGCGGAATCAGGCCCGCGGCGGCGGCCGGGCCGGCTCTCCCTGGAACACACGGAAAAATCCCGGATCGGCCCGTCGCCGTCACCCGCCCAAATAAGCCTTGCGCACGTCCGCGTTGGCCAGCAGATTGGCTCCCGTGTCCTGCAGCACCACCCTGCCGTTTTCCAGCACATAGCCGCGATCGGCCACCTGCAGTGCCTTGTTGGCATTCTGTTCCACCAGGAACACGGTGACTCCCTGGTCGCGGATGGTACGGATGATCTCGAAGATCTGCGCGATGATCAGGGGCGCCAGTCCCAGCGTGGGTTCGTCCAGCAAGAGCAGGCGCGGGCGCGACATCAGCGCGCGTCCTATGGCCAGCATCTGCTGCTCGCCGCCCGACATCGTTCCCGCCCGCTGCTCGGCCCGCTCCTTCAAGCGTGGGAACAAGCCATAGACATAGTCCAGTCCCTGGTTGATTTCCGCCCGGCTGGAGAAAAAGCCTCCCATCATCAGGTTTTCCACCACCGTCAGGTCCTTGAAGACGCGCCGGCCTTCCGGGGAAATCGCGATCCCGCTGCGCATGATGCGCGACGTTTCCTTGTGGGTGATGTCCTGGCCTTCGAAAGTAATGCTGCCCGACTGCGCGCGCGGATTGCCGCACACCGTCATCAGCAGCGTGGTCTTGCCGGCGCCGTTGGCGCCGATCAGCGTCACGATCTCGCCCTGCTCCACATCGACGGACACGCCGTTCAGCGCCTGGATGGCGCCGTAATACGTGTGCACGTTCTTCAACTTCAGCATCATTCTTCTCCCAGATACGCCTTGATGACGCGCTCATCGCTGCGCACTGCCTGCGGCGTACCGGTCATGATGGGTTTGCCATGCTCCATGACGAGGATGCGGTCCGAGATGCCCATGATCAGGCTCATGTCGTGTTCGATCAGCAGCACCGCCACGCCGAACTCGCGGCGCAGGCGGTCTATCAAGCGCTGCAGGTCCTGCTTTTCCTGGGGATTCAGGCCGGCAGCCGGTTCATCCAGCATCAGCAGCCGCGGCTTGGTGATCATGCAGCGGGCAATCTCCAGGCGGCGCTGATGGCCGTAGGCCAGATTGCCGGCCTCGCGGTTGGCGTACTGCCGCAGCCCCATGAAATCGAGCCACTGCGCGGCGCGGGACAAGGCATCCGTCTCGGCCTGGCGGTAGGACTTTAGTTTCAACAGGCCCGGCAACAGGCGCGTTTCCACCTGGGTATGCTGTGCCACCAGCAGGTTTTCCAGCACCGTCAGCTGCTTGAACAGGCGCACGTTCTGGAAGGTGCGCACCAGGCCGTGGCGCGCCACCATATGGCTGGACAGTCCGGTAATGCGCTGGCCGTCCATGGTGATGTCGCCCTCGGTCGGCTTGTAGAAACCGCCGACACAGTTGAAGACGGTCGTCTTGCCTGCCCCGTTGGGCCCGATGATGGCGAACACCTCGTCGCTCTTGACCTCGAAATCCACGTGGTCCACGGCGAGCAAGCCGCCGAAGCGCATGCACAGTCCCGATACTTTCAATAGCACGTCGCTCATTTATCCAGCTCCACGTGAGGACGTTTCATCGGCAACAAGCCCTGCGGACGCCACATCATCATCAGCACCATGACCAGGCCGAACATCAGCATGCGGTATTCGGCGAACTCGCGCGCCAGTTCCGGCAGGACGGTCAACAGGATGGCCGCCAGGATGACGCCCACCTGCGAGCCCATGCCGCCCAGCACCACGATGGCCAGGATCAGCGCGGATTCGATGAAGGTGAAGGATTCGGGATTGACCAGTCCCTGGCGCGCGGCGAAGAAGGCACCGCCGAAGCCGGCAAACATGGCGCCCAGGGTAAAGGCCGACAGCTTGATGCGCGTCGGATTCAGGCCCAGGGAACGGCAGGCGATTTCGTCCTCGCGCAGGGCCTCCCAGGCTCGGCCCACCGGCATCCGCTTCAGGCGGGTGGCGACGAACAGTGTGATCAGCGCCAGCATCAGCGCCATCAGGTACAGGTACACGATGACGTGCTGGTTCTGGAAGGTCAGGCCCAGCAGTTCATGGAAGGTTTTCTGCCCTTCCACGCTTGCGCTGCGTGCCATCTCGAAACCGAATACCGTAGGCTTGGGAATGCCGGAAATCCCGTCCGGGCCGCCCGTCAGCCAGTTCAGGTTGATCAGCAGCAGGCGGATGATTTCGCCGAAGCCCAGCGTCACGATCGCCAGGTAGTCGCCGCGCAGGCGCAACACCGGAAAGCCGAGCACAAAGCCGAACAACGCCGCCACGGCTCCGGAAAACGGCAGCGACTCCCAGAAGCTCCAGCCGCCCCAGTGATACAGCAAGGCATAGGTATAGGCGCCGACGGCATAGAAACCGACAAAGCCAAGGTCCAGCAGGCCGGCGAAACCGACGACGATATTCAGGCCCAGGCCCAGCATGACGTAAATCAGAACCAGCGTGGCGATGTCAACGGACCCGCGGTCGCTGAAGAACGGCCAGACGACGGCGACGACCACGATCGCCGCCATCAGCCATTTGTGGCCTTGCACCGGCGCGGCGGGCAAGGTCGGCAGCTCGCGTTTCAGGCGCTTGAACGGCAGCGCCAGCCAGGGCCGCACCAGTTGGCCCACGAACACGACCGCCATGGCGATCAGGACATTGCTCCAGTGCGGATCCATCAACGTGCGCGCCCCCTGGCGCACCAGTTGCAGGCCGAACACCGGCGTGACGATGAACGCGGTCAGGATGGCCGCGATGAATGCGTTCTTGATTTGATTCGCCATCAGACTTTTTCCACCTCGGGTTTGCCCAACAGACCGGTGGGGCGGAACAGCAGGATCAGGACCAGCAGCAGGAAAGCGATGATGTCCTTGTACTGCGACGAGATGTAGGCCGCGGCAAACGTTTCCACCAGCCCCAGCAAGGCGCCGCCCAGCATGGCGCCGGGTATGCTGCCGATGCCGCCCAGCACCGCGGCCGTGAAGGCCTTGATGCCGACGATGAACCCGATGAAGGGATTGAGCTTGCCGATGGTCAGCGCGATCAGCACGCCGCCGACGGCGGCCAGGGCCGCGCCCAGCACGAAGGTGAAGGAAATGACGCGATTGGTGTCGATGCCCAGCAGGTTGGCCATGTGCATGTCCTGCGAGCAGGCGCGCGATGCCCGGCCCATGCGCGAATACTTGATGAACAGCGAAAGGACGACCATCAGAACGACCGTCACGACGATGATCATGATGCGCGAATACGGCACCGTCACGTCGAACTTGGTGCCCATCGTGAAATTCACGGCGCCGAAGATGATATTCGGCACCGCCATGTCCCGGGCCCCCTGCCCCAGCGCCACCCAGTTCTGCAGGAAAATCGACATGCCGATGGCGGAGATCAACGCCACCAGGCGCGGGCTGCCGCGCAACGGACGATATGCCACGCGCTCCATGGTGAAGCCGTACACGCCCGTGACCGCCATCGCGGCGATCAGCATCGCCGCCACGATCAAGGGCACCGGCGCGCCGCTTTGCGTGCCGATGGCTGTCAGCGTCACCAGGCCGACATAGGCGCCGATCATGTAGATCTCGCCATGCGCGAAGTTGATCATGCCGATAATGCCGTACACCATCGTATAGCCAATGGCGATCAAGGCATAAATGGCGCCCAGCGACAGTCCATTGAAGAACTGTTGCGTCAATTGGGGGAGAAGGTCAGACATGTCTTATGTATGCTCCAAATAGCACCGGCCCCGGTAATACGACCCGGAGCCGGAAACCTGGGCGTTGGAATGAGGCCCCTGGCACGGGGCTATCACCATTACAGCTGCGTTTTCTTGCCGTTCTTATCCCATTTGAATACCGCGAACTCGAAGTTCTTCAGATCGCCCTTCGCGTCGTATTCGACCTTGCCGATAGCGGTGTTGAAAGCATGTTGGTGCATGTAGTCCGCAACCTTTGTGGGGTCTTCGCCGACCGCGGTAATGCTGTCTGCGAGGATCTGCACCGCCGCATAGGCCGGCATCTGGAATGCGCCGTCGGGATCGCGCTTCTTGTCGTGGAAGGCCTTCACGATGCCTTCGTTGCCGGGAAGCTTGGTGAAGTCCGACGGCAGCGTCACCAGCAGGCCTTCGATGGCGGGACCGGCAATGGCCACCAGATCCTGGTTGGCGGTGCCCTCGGGCCCCATGAATTGCACGTTCAGCCCTTGTTCGCGCGACTGGCGCAGCAACAGGCCCAATTCGGGGTGATAGCCGCCGAAATAAACGAAGTCCACGCCCGCGGCCTTCAGCTTCGTGATGACGGCGGAATAATCGCTGTCGCCGACGTTGATACCTTCGAACATGACGACATTCACGCCGTCTTTCTGCAGCGTATCGCGCACCTGCGTCGCGACGCCGGAACCGTAGGTCTGCTTGTCATGCAGCACGGCGACTTTCTTGGGCTTGACGTTCTTGGCGATGTAGTTGGCGGCGAACGGCCCCTGCTGATCGTCGCGGCCGATCGTGCGGAAGAAGTAATGCGGCTTGATGGTATCCGTCACCAGCGGCGAGGTGGCGCCCGGGGTGATGCCGACGATATGTTCCTGCTCGTAGACATTCACCGCCGGCACCGTCACACCGGAACACGCGTGCGCCACGGCGAACTTGGCGCCGGAATTGACGACGCGGTTGGCGGCCGGCACGGCCTGCTTGGGTTCGCAGCCATCGTCGATAAGAATGGGTTCGAGTTTCTTGCCCTTGACGCCACCCTTGGCGTTAATGGTCTCGATGGCGGTCAACGCGCCGGCCTGGATCTGGTCGCCGTACTGCGTATTGGGCCCCGTCATGGGCTGGGGAATGCCGATCTTGATCGTATCGGCGGCGTGCACTGCGCCGGCGAGCGTCAGCGCCCCCAGCGTAAGCGCGATCGGGGTAAGGCGTTGCAGCATAGTCATGCGAGAGATCTCCGCTAGGTTGAGCGACTCTGCACGTGGCGGCCGTTCGGAAGGATGATCCTTGTGGCCTTATCGTGCATCACCGGCTTCTTGGGCAAACCACGATGTGGCGCGTATTCTGAAAGCTGCCATTCAGGCTGTCACTGGGTGTATTCCCCAATATCGGCGGATCTGTATGGATCGGGTGACAGATAGCGATACAGCCCTCCGGCCGCGCATGACAGCTGCAACATGGTTTCGATGGCGCCAGCCCCCGCAACGCGGCAAATGGCCGCGCGGATGGGGCTCAGGCCGCCACGCCGAATAGCGAACCCACGCCCGCGGTGACGGCGATCGCCACGACACCCAGCAACGTCACGCGCACCACCGCCCTGAGCTTGGGCGCGCCGCCCGCCCAGGCGGCAACCGCGCCCAGCAGACCAAGACAGGCGACCGATCCGACCGCGGTCACCGGCAGTTTCAAGGCGGGATCGGTCACCAGCACGGCCAACGCCAGCGGCAGCGCCGCCCCGGCGGCGAAGCTCGATGCCGATGCCAAGGCCGCCTGTACCGGCCGCGCCCGGGTGATTTTGGAGATCCCCAGTTCATCGCGGGCATGGGCGTCCAGGGCGTCGTGCGCGGTCAGCGCCTGGGCAACCTGCATCGCCAGGCCGGCCGGCAACCCCCGATTGACATAAATGTCGGCCAACTCCTGCAGTTCCACCGCGGAATTGCGCAACAGCGAGCTCTGTTCCATGCTCAAATCAGCGCGTTCGACGTCGGACTGTGACTGGACAGAAACGTATTCACCCGCCGCCATCGAAAGCGCTCCCGCCACGAGACCGGCGAGCCCCGCGGTCAGGATGGCGCCGTGGCTGCCTTGCGCTGCCGCCACGCCGGCAATCAGGCTGGCCGTGGACACGATGCCGTCGTTGGCACCGAGCACGGCGGCGCGCAGCCACCCGCTGCGATGGATACGATGAAAATGCGAAGCCGGCATCGGTACCTCGGACATGTCGATGGATAGCACAAGCCTGCCAGCCGGCAGGCGAATCAATCGCCGAGATACTACCCGATCGGTTCAGTCCGGCTTGTACAGTTTCAGGATGCTGGAAAAATCCAGCTTGCCGTGCCCCGCCGAACCGTGCATCGCATATAGATTGCGGGCCAGCGCGCCCAGCGGAATGGCCGAGCGGGTAGCCTGGGCGGCCTCTCCGGCCAGCCCCAGATCCTTCAGCATCAAGTCGCTGCCGAAACCACCCGCATAGCCCTTGGACGCCGGCGCGTGGTCCATGACGCCGGGCCAGGGGTTGTACAGCTCCGTCGCCCAGTTGCGGCCGGAGCTCTTGGCGATGATGTCGGAAAGCACCGTGGCATCCAGGCCATTGGCGACGCCCAGGGCCAGGGCCTCGGCCGTGCCCGCCATCAGGATGCCCAGCAGCATGTTGTTGCAGATCTTGGCGACCTGTCCCGCGCCGGCCGGCCCCGCATGGAAAATGTTCTTGCCCATCTGCTCCAGCACCGGCCGCGCGCGCGCCAGCGCCTGCGCGTCGCCGCCCACGATGAAGGTCAGCGTACCGGCCGCGGCGCCTGCCGTGCCGCCCGATACCGGGGCATCCACCATGGCGATGCCGCGGACCTGGGCGGCGGCGGCCACCTTGCGTGCGGTATCCGGCGCAATGGTGCTGCATTCGATGACCAGCGCCCGCGGGTCGATGTGGGCCAGCAGGTCGTGTCCCAGGTACAGCCCTTCGACGTGCTGGCTGGCGGGCAGCATCGTAATGACGATCTCCGCTCCGTCCACCGCATCCCGCGCCGACGTCGCGGCGCGTGCGCCGGCCCGCGCCAGCGTCGCCACGCTGGCCGGCACCAGGTCGTGAACCACCAGGTCGCGGCCGGCCTTGACCAGGTTCGTGGCCATCGGCGCGCCCATGTTGCCCAATCCGATGAATGCGATCTTGCTCACGGCTGTCTCCTTTGCTTTGTGATCGGGCGCCCTGTCGCCGCCGACCGCGCCCGTTCGAGGATTCTCGCGAGGGGCTTTCGCTTCTATGCGCTTTACCCTACCCCCGCGTCCGCCCCCAGATCCGCCAGCGGATGCGGCTGGCCCTCCGGCCAGGGTTCATCGAAGAACTTCAGTACCCAGCGTTTGTCCGCCGCCTCGATGGTGGCGGGATTCCAGCGCGGCTTGCGGTCCTTGTCGATCAGCAGGGCGCGGATACCTTCGGCGAAATCCCCGTGCGCCGCCGCGTGCAGCGCCACCACGTATTCGGTGCGGAATACGTCCTCCAGCGATCGCTGGCGCATACGTTGCAGCAAAGTAAAGGCCAGCCGCGCCGTACCCGGCGATCCGGCCAGCATCGTGTGCGCCGCCTTGGCCAGCCATGGATCGTCATGCTGCGCCAGCGCTGCGACGTTCTCGTAGATCTCGTCCAGATCGGTACCGGAGCACAGATGGTTGATCTGGAAGGAATGCTGCTTCAGCGGGCCCGGCGCCAGCGCTTCGGCCGGCTCCAGCGCCAGCAAAGCCTGGCGCAACAGCCCATCGTTGATGGAACGCGGCGCGAATGACCGGCCTCCCTCCCCCACCCCGATCGCACCGGTGCTGCCGGCCCAGGGCAGGGTCGACAGCTGCGCGAGAAAGCCCGGCCAATCCGCCTGGCGCACATGGAAATCCGCCAGACCGGCAAAGAACGCGTCCGACGGGTTCAGCTGCGCGCCCGTCAAAGCCAGGAACATACCGGCGTTGCCGGGCATGCGATTGAGCAGCCAACTCCCGCCCACATCCGGGAAAAGACCGATGCTGATTTCCGGCATGGCCAGTTTGGCCGTCTCGCTGACCACCCGGTGGCTGGCTCCCATCATCAGGCCGATGCCGCCGCCCATGACGAACCCGTTGCCCCAGCAGACGATAGGCTTGGGATAGGCGTGGATGCGGTAATCCAGCCGGTACTCGACTTCGAAGAATTCCCGCGCATAGCGGTTGGCCCAGGGATCGTCGCGGGGAGCCTCGCGCATGCTGCGATACAGCCCCTGCAGATCGCCGCCGGCGCAGAATGCCTTGTCGCCGGCGCCCTGCAGCACCACCACCGCCACGCCGGGATCGGCCGCCCATGCGACCAGGCGCCGGTCCAGCAGGTGCGCCATTTCCAGGGACAGGCCGTTCAATGTCTGCGGCGCATTCAGCGTGGCAACCCCTATGCGCATCCCGTTTTCGGTCGGACGTTCCTCGAAAAGCACCGGCTCATTCATCGCAAATCCGCTCCCTTCTCCAACAGCTGGCGGGCCACGATCACACGCATGATCTCGTTGGTGCCCTCCAGGATCTGATGCACGCGAGTATCGCGCACCAGCCGCTCCAATGGATAGTCTTTCAGGTAACCGTAGCCGCCATGGATCTGTTGCGCATCCAGGCAGACCTGGAATCCCATGTCGGTGGCGAAACGCTTGGCCATCGCACAGTACGCGCTGGCGTCGGGCGAACCGCTGTCGAGCTTGCACGCGGCAAGGCGCACCATCTGGCGCGCGGCCACGAGGTGGGTCGCCATGTCCGCAAGCTTGAACTGCAACGCCTGGAAGTCGGCCAGCGGCGCGCCGAACTGCCGCCGTTCCCGCATATAGCGGCGCGCGGCATCCAGCGCGCCCTGGGCCGCGCCCACGGAGCAGGTCGCGATATTGATGCGTCCGCCGTCCAGTCCGCGCATGGCGATCTTGAAGCCCTGCCCCGGTTCGCCCAGCATATGGGCGGCCGGAACCCGGACGTTCTCGAACGTGATCGCGCGCGTGGACTGGCTATTCCAGCCCATCTTGTCCTCCTTGCGGCCGTAGGCGATCCCGGGGCTGTCCGCCGGCACGGCGAAGGCGCTGACGCCGCCGGCGCCCCCGCCGCCCGTGCGCGCCATGACGATCAGCAGGTCCGTATCGCCGCCGCCGGAGATAAACGCTTTCGAGCCGTTCAGGACATACTCCGCGCCGTCCTCGTCCGCCCGGGTGCGTAGCGACGCGGCATCCGAGCCCGAGCCCGGCTCGGTCAGGCAATACGAGGCGAGGCGGCTGCCGGCGCACAGCAATGGGCCCCAGCGCTCGCGCAATGCCGGCTGACCCCAGGTGCCGACCATCCAGGCAGCCATGTTGTGGATCGTCAGGAAAGCCGTCGTCGAAGGATCCACCGCCGCCATTTCCTCGAAGACCAGCGTGGCGTCCAGGCGCGGCAGTCCCAAGCCGCCGATGTCCTGAGGCGCATACAGGCCGCAGAAGCCCAATTCACCCGCCCGGTGGAAAGCCGGCTTGGGGAAAATGCCTTCCGCATCCCAGCGGGCCGCGTGGGGAGCCAGCTCGCCCACGGCGAATTCGCGTGCCGCCTGCGCGAAGGCCTGCTGCTCGTCGCTCAGTTCCATATCCATGATCCGTCTCCTCAAGGGACCGGTAGGCGCCCTGCGGCGGCGGCCATCCGGATCGTTAGTGACATCTTACGTTAACGTAAACGGAAAGAAGGTGACAAGAGGCATGCGACGACGAGCAGCATGCTAGCGGGCCGCCTTGGGCGTGCGTGGCGGCCGCGCGGCGGGGGACTTGCGCGCCCGATGCGCTGCACGCCGGCGGCGCGATTCCATGGGATCGAAAACCAGGGCGCGGTAGATCTCCACGCGGTCCCCGTCGACCAGCGGCCGGCTGGCTGGAACGATACGGCCAAACACGCCGACACCGGATGCCCAGGGATCGATATCCGGAAACGCCTGGGCAAAACCGCAGGCGGCCACCGCATCTCCCACCGTCGCGCCGGCGGGCAGTTGGAGCTGGCGGCTCCACGCCTGACGCGGATGGGCGTAATACACCCACACGGTCAACATCGCCCCTTCACTCTCCATACACGGCCTGGGCGCGCTTGGTGAAGGAATCGATGAAGCTGGTGGCGATGCGGTTGAAGACGGGCCCGACCAATGCTTCCAGGCCCCGGTTCGAGAACTCGTATTCCATCGTGAAGAGCACCTTGCAGGCATCCGCCGCCAGCGGCTGGAAATGCCAATGCCCCACCAGCATGGAAAACGGGCCGTCCACGAGCGCCAGATCGATGCGCTCCGGAAATACGTGCGTGTTCCGCGTCGTGAAACGCTGTTTGATGCCCGCGAAACTGATGGTGATCGACGCCTGCATGCCGTGCTCGTCGCGCGAAAGGACTTCTGCCCCGCCGCACCACGGCATGAATTCCGGGTAGTGTTCCACACCGGCAACCAGCTCGAACATCTGAGCATCGCTGTAAGGGACAAGAACGGAACGCTGTACTTTGTGCATCGACGGTCGCAAATCGCTAGAATGGCAAGATTTTACCGGCTATGCGCGGATGGCGCCGCGACGGCCCGGCCGCCCTGCCCGGAAAGACCCCATCCGCAGCGTTTCGCGCGGGAGCTAAATGAGCATTATCGAAAACCGCAAGGCGTCCCACGAATATTTCATCGAAGACCGCTTCGAGGCGGGCCTGGTCCTGCAGGGTTGGGAAGTGAAGGCAATACGCGAGGGACGCGTCCAGCTGAGCGAAAGCTACGTCATCGTACGCGACGGCGAGCTTTTCATCATCGGCATGCATGTCAGCCCGCTGCCCACGGCTTCCACGCATATCCATCCCGACGCATCGCGCACGCGCAAACTGCTGCTGCACAGCGAGGAAATCAGCAAGCTGATCGGCAAGGTGGAACAGCGCGGCTATACGCTGGTGCCATTGAATCTGCACTACAAGGCAGGACGCGTGAAACTCGATTTCGCGCTGGGACGCGGCAAGAAGCTGCACGACAAGCGCGATACGGCGCGCGACAAGGACTGGGCGCGCGAAAAGGAACGCCTGATGAAGCACGATACACGCGCCTCTCGCCGCGCGGATTCCTGACCCCGGCCTACCTGACCACCTCGACGCGATCGCGCCCCCCCAGCTTGGCCCCATAAAGGGCGCGATCCGCGCGCTGAACCAGCGCGTCCAGGGGCTCCTCGCCGTCCCACTCCACCAGTCCGCCGCTGAAGCTATAGAAGACTTCTCCCCCGTCATGGGCACAAGGCGTGGCGCGGACGGCCTCCAGCAGACGATTCGTGGCAAAGGCCGCCGCATCGATGCGCGTATCCGGGAAAAGCGCCGCGAACTCCTCCCCGCCCAGCCGCCCGATGATGTCTTCCCGCCGCATCGCCGTGGCGGCAAGCTGGCCGAAATGCCTGAGCACCGCATCGCCGCGGGCGTGCCCATAGGTGTCGTTGATATCCTTGAAACGATCGATATCCAGCATCAGCAGGGACAGCCGCTGGTCCGACCTGACGGCGCGCGCCAGCGTCTTCTCGGCCAGAATCCACCACGCCTTGCGCGCCAGCATGCCGGTCAGGGAATCCGTGTTGGCTTCGCTTTCCCGCTCCTGCAGCATGCGGTCATGCACCATCATCACCATGCCCAAGGTCAGGCTGGGCACGACCAGCACCCCGATGGACAGGAACACCAGATGCAGCGGCGTATCGACGGCCAGCGCAGGCATGACCTCCCAGCGAACGCCATAGACCAGGCCGCGCACCGCGTGGCCCACCGCCTCGAACCATGCCACGGCAAGGGCGAACAGGTACGGATAGGCGGGCCGGTTGCGCGGGCGGTCGCGCTGGATCGCCAAAGCCGTGGCCGCCATCAATACGGCATGCAGGACGGAAACGATCAGGATCCGCGTGTTGGTGTCGCGCCATACGTACCAGAATACCGCGATGCCGAGTGTCGTAACGCCGACCGCCGCGACCAGCAGGCGATACGGTACCGGCCTGCCAAAGAACAACAGCACCGCCGCGTAGAAATAGGCGACGCCGCTGCCCATCAATAGATTGGCCGCGACGATACCCAGCAGCGGGGGCAGCATCGGCTGGGCTGCGAAACCGATGAGCGAGACGAAGACCAGCGAGGCACCGCGTATTGCTTCGCGGATACCCCGGATGCCACTGCGTGCCAACGACCCGAGCACCGCCAGCATCAGGCAGTTCGCAAGGGCCGTGAGTATGAGCAGGCCGACGGAGGGGGACATCGACGGACGTGTCGAGCAAGAACCGGCGTGCGTTGCTGCCGGCCGTCGGCCTTACTTCTGACCCGTCGATTTCACAATGGACATCGCCGAGGCGATCAGGCCGCCCACATCGGCCAGATTGGCCGGCAGGATCAGCGTGTTGCCCTTCTGCGCCACGTTGCCGAAAGCCTCGACGTAGCGTTCGGCCACGCGCAGATTGACGGCCTCCATGCCACCGGGCTGGCGGATGGCTTCGGCAACCTGGGTGACGGCGCGTGCCGTCGCTTCGGCAATCGCCAGCACCGCGGCGGCCTCGCCCTGCGCCTGGTTGATCTGTGCCTGTTTTTCCCCTTCGGAACGGGCGATCGAGGCTTCCCGTTCGCCGGTGGCGATATTGATCTGTTCCTGGCGGCGGCCTTCGGACGCGGCGATCAGGGCGCGCTTCTCGCGTTCGGCGGTGATCTGCGCCTGCATGGCGCGCAGGATTTCGCCGGGCGGCGTCAGGTCCTTGATTTCGTAGCGCAGGACTTTCACGCCCCAGTTCAGCGCGGCCTCGTCCAGCGAGGCGACGATGGTCGTATTGATGTAATCGCGCTCTTCGAACGTACGATCCAGCTCCAGCTTGCCGATCACCGAACGCAGCGTGGTCTGCGACAGTTGCGTGATGGCGGCGATATAGTTGGAAGACCCATACGACGCGCGCATGGGGTCGGTTACCTGGAAGTACAGTACGCCATCCACCTGCAGCTGCGTGTTGTCCCGTGTGATGCACACCTGGCTGGGCACATCCAGGGGGATTTCCTTGAGCGAATGCTTGTAGGCCACGCGTTCGACGAAGGGGATCACGAAGCCCGCGCCGGGCGACAGCACGCGGTCGAATTTGCCCAGGCGCTCGACGACCCACGCGTGCTGCTGCGGCACGATCGCGATCGATTTGACGACGATCAGAATGGCCAGCAGAACAACGACGATCAGGACGATGGTAGAGGGATCTAGCATGGCATCAGCCTTGGACGGAAGAAGAAGAAACAGGGTGCCGCGGCTTGACGATCAACTGGCTGCCACGGACTTCGGTGATGACCTGCTCGCCGGCGATGGGATCGCTGCCGGGCGCCAGGGCCACGTCCCAGCTTGCACCGCGATACGAGACCCGCGCCGTGCGGGCCCCGGCCCAGTCGGACACCGTGACCACCTGGCCGATATCCAGATTGACGTTGGCATTGCGATGCGAATCGACGCCGCGCCGCGACAGCACGCCGGTGGCGCGCAGCACCAGCAGGCCGGCGATCACCACCACGCCGCATACGAGCAGTTGGCCCTCCAGCGAAAGACCGCCTATCGCCGCCACGCCACCCGCGGCCAGGCCGGTGGCGACCAGCAGCAAGTAGAACGTTCCCGTGGCGACCTCACCGATGAGCGCCAGCACCGCCAGCCCGAACCATATCCACATCGCTTGCGCCTATTCTCGCCGTCAGGCACCGATTGTACGAGTTTGTAGAAATTGGGGAGGCCGGCGCGGCGCGCGGCCGGCTGTCCGGATGAAAACCTCGCATCCACGCTTCTTCAACGGGCACTCCCCGGCGTTACATTATGATCGTGCACCGCCCAGCCAATTTCGGGGCGACGACATCATCATGACTGCTATCGACCTGCCCGTTCTCATCATCCACACCGGCGACCCCGAGGACGCCGTCAAATCCGCGCACGACAGTTACGCCGGTTTCGTGCGCCGGGCCGCCGGCCTGGCGCCGCACGACGCCCACGTCGTTCCGGTATTCCTGGGCGAACAGCCGGCCGAACCGGCCCGCTACCGCGCCGCCTTCATCACCGGCTCGCCCGCGATGGTGACCGACCGCGCGCCCTGGAGCGAACAGACCGCCCAATGGCTGCGCGACGCCGCCGCGCAGGGCCTGCCCATGTTCGGCATATGCTACGGCCATCAGTTGCTGGCTCACGCCCTGGGCGGCGAAGTGGGCTACAACCCCGCCGGCCGCGAAGTCGGCACCCAGATGATCCAGCATCTGGCGCAGGACCCATTGCTGGCGGATCTGCCGCGCCCCTTTTCCGCGCAAACCATGCACATGCAATCGGTCATCCAGCCTCCGCCCGGCGCGATCGTGCTGGCCAGTTCCGACATGGATGCTCATCAGATGCTGCGCCTTGGACCCACCATCGTCTCCACCCAGTTCCATCCGGAGTTCCCGCCGGAATTCGTACTGGACAACCTGGAGCGGAATACGGTGAAGTATGCGGCGGAAAACCTGGACGTCGCGGCACTGAAACGGGATGTCCGCCCCACTCCGGAGGCCGCCACCCTGCTGCGCCGCTTCCTGGAATTGCACGTCGCCGTGGCTGCCTGATAGCGCCCCTCGTGTCCGGCAGGCGCAGGGGCATGGACAGCAGATAGGTCCATCGCAAAAACCGGAGTGCGAAGGGCGCCCGCATCCCTCATCCTGTAGCCGTGACGGTCAAAAAGGACACAGCGATGCAGGGTACGATGATGGCATCTTCTCCCACGGCGCGCCCCATGACCCATCCCGCCCCGCCCGCGCATCCCCATGCGACCCTGGTCGAGCAGGCCTGCCGGGCCATGGAATCGGGGGTCGCGACGGACCTGACCAGCCTGGCCGAACAGGCGGGCATGAGCCGCTTCCACTTTCATCGGGTATTCAAGGCCGTCACGGGCATTACGCCCAAGGCCTATGCGCAGGCTGTGCGGGCATCGCGGGCGCGGCAGGAACTGGACCACGGGCGGTCGGTAACCGACGCCATCTACGAAGCCGGATTCAATTCGAGCGGCCGCTTCTATGAAAGCGTGCCCGGCATTCTGGGCATGACACCGACGGAGTTCCGACAGCGCGGGGCGGGCGTGCGCATCCGTTTCGCCGTCGCCCAATGCTCCCTGGGTGCGCTCCTCGTCGCCGCCACCGACAAGGGGATATGCCAGATCGCCCTGGACGACGATCCCCAAGCCCTGGTGAAGAACCTGCAGGACCGGTTCGCGCTGGCCAGCCTGGAGGGCGGCGATGAAGCGTTCGAACGGTGGGTGGCGCAAGTGGTCGGCTTCATAGAAAACCCAGGCATGGGGCTTTCCTTGCCCCTGGATGTGCGCGGCACGGCCTTTCAGCAACGGGTGTGGGAGGCCTTGCGCAACATCCCGATGGGCAGCACGGCATCCTATGCCGAGATCGCGCGGCGTATCGGTGCCCCGACCGCCGTGCGCGCGGTGGCGCGCGCCTGCGCGGCCAACGAAATCGCCCTGGCCATCCCCTGCCACCGCGTCGTCCGCACCGATGGTGCTGCGGGCGGGTATCGCTGGGGGGTCTCGCGCAAGCTGAAGCTGCTCTCGCGAGAAAGCCACGCTGGAATCGGTGAACCGGGCTCCAGCGGGCCAACGGGCCGGTAAGGCCGGACGGCCTGGACCGGCTATCCAGGAGAAACATGGCGGGCGCGGCCACCAGGCCGCGCCGCGGGACCGATCAGCCGGCCAGGCGCTGCCAGGTATCGACCACCGTATCCGGGTTCAGGGACATCGACAGGATGCCTTCATCCTTCAGCCACTGGGCAAAATCCGGATGGTCGCTGGGGCCCTGTCCGCAGATGCCAACGTATTTGCCCTTCGCCAGGCAAGCCTGGATGGCACGGCGCAGCATGAACTTGACGGCCTCGTCGCGTTCGTCGAAGTCGGCTGCCAGCAGCTCCATGCCCGAATCGCGGTCCAGGCCCAGCGTCAGCTGCGTCATGTCGTTCGAACCGATGGAGAAGCCGTCGAAGTAATCCAGGAACTGTTCGGCCAGGATCGCGTTGGACGGGACTTCGCACATCATGATCAGCTTCAGGCCGTCTTCGCCCCGCTTCAAGCCGTTTTTACCGAGCAGGTCCACCACGCGCTCCGCTTGTTTCAATGTCCGCACGAAGGGGACCATGATTTCTACGTTGGTAAGGCCCATTTCGCCGCGCACGCGCTTCAGGGCCTCGCATTCCATGCGGAAGCAGTCGTCGAATTCTTCCGCGATATAGCGCGAGGCGCCGCGGAAGCCCAGCATGGGGTTTTCCTCTTCGGGTTCGTAGCGCGAACCGCCGACCAGTTTGCGGTACTCGTTGGACTTGAAGTCCGACAGGCGCACGATGACCGGCTTGGGCCAGAACGCCGCCGCGATCGTCGCGATGCCTTCGGCCAGCTTTTCCACGAAGAAGGCGCGTGGGCTGGCATAGCCGCGCGCCGCCGACTCCACGGCCTTTTTCAGCTCGGGATCGACATTCGGATAGTCCAGCACCGCCTTGGGGTGGATGCCGATATTGTTGTTGATGATGAATTCCAGGCGGGCCAGACCTACGCCTTCATTGGGAATCTGCGCGAAATCGAAAGCCAGCTGCGGATTGCCGACGTTCATCATGATCTTCACATCGATGGCCGGCATTTCGCCGCGGCGCACTTCCTCGACCTCGGTTTCGATCAAACCATCGTAGATACGTCCCTCGTCGCCTTCCGCGCAGGATACCGTCACGGCCTGCCCTTCCTTCAGGTCGTCGGTGGCCGTGGCGCAGCCCACTACCGCCGGGATGCCCAGCTCGCGCGCGATAATGGCCGCATGGCAGGGCCGCCCACCGCGATTGGTCACGATGGCCGCGGCACGCTTCATCACGGGCTCCCAATTGGGATCCGTCATATCCGTGACCAGCACGTCGCCCGGCTGCACCTTGTCCATTTCCGACACGTCGGCGACGATGCGCACCGGACCGGCACCGATCTTCTGGCCGATCGCGCGGCCCGTCACCACCACCCGGCCGGTGGCCTTCAGGCGATAGCGCTGCTGCACCTCGTTGCCATTCAGCTGCGACTTCACGGTTTCCGGGCGCGCCTGCAGGATGTACAGCTTGCCGTCCACGCCGTCGCGGCCCCACTCGATATCCATCGGACGGCCATAATGCTTTTCGATGATCACGGCATAGCGTGCGAGCTCGGAGACCTCGTCGTCGGTCAGCGAATACCGGTTGCGCTCCGACACCGGCACATCGACCGTGCGGACGGCACGCCCTTCAGGACGCTCGGGATCGAATTCCATCTTGATCAGCTTGGACCCGATGCGCCGGCCGACGATGGGGTACAGGCCTTTTTCAAGCGTCGGCTTGAACACGTAGAACTCGTCGGGATTGACGGCGCCCTGCACCACGGTTTCGCCCAGGCCGTAGGACGAGGTGATGAACACCACATCCTTGAAGCCGGATTCGGTATCGATGGTGAACATCACGCCTGCGGCGCCCTTGTCCGAGCGCACCATGCGCTGCACGCCGGCGGACAAAGCGACGTCGGCGTGCGCATAGCCCTTGTGCACGCGATAGGAAATGGCGCGATCGTTGTACAACGACGCGAAGACGTGGCGGATCTTGTCCAGCACGTCTTCGATGCCGACCACGTTAAGGAAGGTCTCCTGCTGGCCGGCGAACGAGGCGTCGGGCAGGTCTTCCGCGGTGGCCGAGGAGCGGACCGCGAACGTACCCTTCCCGTCCGCGTCCAGGGCGGCGAAAGCGGTACGGATTTGCTGTTCGAACTCGGCGGAGAACGGGGCGTCGATCAGCCATTGGCGGATCTCCGCGCCGGCGGTCGCCAGTTCGCGTACATCTTCGGGATTGAGGGAGGCGAGACGATCGGCGATGCGCTTGTCCAGGCCCGACGACTTCAGGAAATCGCGGAAAGCCTCGGCCGTGGTCGCGAAGCCGCCGGGCACACGCACACCTGCGCCCGCCAGCTGGCTGATCATTTCTCCGAGTGATGCGTTCTTGCCTCCTACCGAGTCCACGTCCGCCATGCGGAGCTGCTCGAACGAAACGACATACGACATTGAAGTCACCTTTTACAATGGAAAGAAAGCGAGTTTGGTCAGGGCGCGAAAGGCGCGCTGGCCAAACTGGCCTTGGGACCGCATTGGGGTGACTTTTCGGGGCCTGATTGTACCCGTTGGGATCTGCCTTACCTCCAGCCTCGTTGGAATTTTTTACATATGACCACCACACCGCTCGAACGGACCGTCTACATCGTCTCGGACAGCACCGGTATCACGGCCGAGACCTTCAGCCATTCGGTATTGGCGCAGTTCGAGAACGTGAACTTCCGGCAGATCCGCCTCCCCTTCGTGGATACCCTGCAAAAGGCCGAGGAAGCGGCCCTGCGCATCGACCGCAATGCCGCGGAAACGGGCATGCAGCCCATCGTGTTCAGCACGCTGGTCCATCCCGAAATCATGGCGCGGGTACGCCAGGCCAACGGTATCTTCCTGGATCTGTTTGGAACGTTTGTAAGCCATATCGAACAGGAATTGGGCCTGAAATCCAGCCATTCCATCGGCCGCTCGCACATGGCCGCCAATAGCGAAAAATACCGCAACCGCATTGACGCCATCAATTTCAGCCTGTCCCATGACGACGGGCAGTTCGTTACAAACCTGGGGCAGGCGGATGTCATACTGGTCGGCGTCTCGCGCTGCGGCAAGACGCCGACCAGCCTGTACCTGGCCATGCAGTACGCCATCAAGGCCGCCAACTTCCCGCTGGTCCCGGACGATTTCGAACGCGGCGTCCTGCCCGCAACGCTGGCCCCCCACCGGGCAAAGCTTTTCGGTCTGTCGATCCAGCCGGAGCGCCTGGCGGAGGTGCGCCACGAACGCCGCCCGAACAGCCCCTATGCCTCGATCGAGCAATGTCGCTATGAAGTCGCGGAGGCCGAACGCCTGATGCGCCGCGAAGGCATCGAATGGCTGTCCACGACGACCAAATCCATCGAGGAGATCTCGACGACCGTCCTGCAGGAAGTCGGCCTGGAGCGTGGTGCCTACTGACGCCGCGGCGCGGCCGGCGTCCTGGCGCGGTCACGCATCGCGCGGGATAGCGCCAGGCGTTGCAACACCGTGGGACTATTCCCCCGCCGGCCCACCGGGGAAGCGGCGCCGCTGCTCGAACAGGCAGATGGCGGCCGCCACGGCGACGTTCAGCGATTCGACCGCCTGCACGTCGTGGGGAATGCGGACCCGCAGGTCGGCCGCCTGCAGCAGCGCAGGGGCGATGCCCTGCCCCTCGTGCCCGAAGATCCAGCCACAGCGCGGCGGCAGGTTGGCGTCGTAGAGGGAGATCGATTCCAGCAAGGCGGTGGCGACTAGCGGAACGCCCAAACGCGGCAAGACCTCGTCCAGGGCGACCCGTTCGTGCAGAGCGACGGCGAAATGCGCGCCCTGCGCGCTGCGCAGCACCTTGGGCGACCAGGCCGCCGCACAGCCTTCGGACAGCAGGATGCGCCGGATGCCGGCGGCCGCGCAGGTGCGTATCAGCGTGCCGATGTTGCCAGGGTCCTGCACGCGATCCAGCAGCACGCAGGAATCCTCGATCCGGGACGGCAACTCGGGCTGCGGCGGCTGGACGAGGAAGGCGACCCCCTGGTCGCTTTCCACGCTGGCCAGGGCGTGGAGCAGCCGGCCTTCCAGGCTGACACAGACCTCGTCAGGCAGGGTCCGGGCAAGGTCCGCGAGCTCCGGCTGGTCCAGGCGGGCTGCATCGAAGAGCGCGCGCAGCGGCTTGCCATGGTGCCGCAGCCAGGCCTGGCATAGATGCACGCCGTCCAGCAAGACCTGCGAATCGCGCCGCCCGCCCGACCCCGCGATGCGATGCAAGGACTTGACCAGCGGATTCTCGCGCGAGGCGATGTGTTTCATGGCGCGATCAGAAGATCCCTGACCGGTGAGAAGCTGCGACGGTGTTCCGGGCAAGGGCCGTGCGCGCGCAACCGTTCCAGGTGCATCGCGGTACCGTACCCCTTGTGCTGGTCGAAACCATAATCAGGATAGACACCATGCAGGCGCACCAGGTCGGCGTCGCGCGCCGTCTTCGCCAGGATGGACGCCGCCGATATCGCCGGCACCGAGGCATCGCCCTGCACTACCGTCTTGACGCCGCAGGGCAGGCGTGGCGATTGATTGCCATCGACCAGGGCCAACCCCGGCTTGATGCCCAGGCCCAGCACCGCGCGGCGCATCGCCAGCAGCGAAGCGCGCAGGATATTCAGCGAATCGATTTCCTTGACACTGGCGCTGGCCACGCAATAGGCCAGCGCGTATTCCTTGATTTCGAGGGCGAGTTCTTCGCGGCGCGGTGCCGACAGCACCTTGGAATCGGCCAGCCCGCCGATGGGACGTGCCGGGTTCAGAATGACGGCAGCGGCGTAGACGGCGCCGGCAAGCGGCCCGCGGCCGGCTTCGTCGACACCCGTGATAATGACCTCGCGCAGGCCTTCGTCGCCGAACATGTCACTTTGCGCCATGCGCCACCTCGATTATGGCCTGCGCGGCCAGCGCGGGCGTATCGCGCAGCAGGTCCGCGTGCAAGGCCGTGAAGCGCGCCTGGATACGCGCGGCGCCAGCCTCGTCGGTAAGCGCGCGCCAGGTCGCGGCCGCCAGTTTGTCCGGGGTGGCATCGTCCTGCAGAAGTTCCGGGACGGCGAAGTCGCGCAGCAATACGTTCGGCAAGCCTACCCAGGGCAAATAGGGACGCTGCTGCCCGGATTTCCACGCCATGATACGGCGCATCCAGGGCGACAGCACATAAGAGATAACCATGGGCCGCTTGTACAAAGCCGCTTCGAGCGTGGCCGTACCGCTGGCCACCAGCACCGCGTCCGCGGCCTCCATGACGGCCCAGGCAACGGGAGATCCCGACGGCGCGGCATGGGCTGGGGAGTCCGCCGTCGCCGTGGCACCGGCCTGGCCACCCGTCGCGTCGGCTACGCTGCCGCCGGTGCCGGCCGCCATATCCTGCGCCGTCACGATGCGCAGATTCCTTACCGGATGCTGGCGCAGGAAATCTTCGAATTCCGCGCGGCGCGCGGCATTGACCATGGGCACGATGCATTGCAGCGCGGGGTCGCGCGCCTGCAACTGTTGCACGGCCTGCAGGAACCGCGGCGCCAGCACGCGTATTTCGGATGATCGGCTACCTGGCAGCATGGCCAGTACCCGCGCGCCACGGTCGATGCCCAGCCGCCCTCGCGCGGCATCCCTGTCCGGCGTCATGGGAATGGTGCCCGCCAGCGGATGACCCACATAGGTGACCGGGATGCCCTCTTTCCGATAAATATCGACTTCGAAGGGAAACAGCACCAGCATGTGGGAAACGGCCTGCCGGATCTTGTGAATACGGTCGTAGCGCCAGGCCCAGATGGACGGCCCCACGAAATGCACGGTGGGAACGCCCGCCTGCCGCAGTTGCAGTTCGAGTTTCAGATTGAAGTCCGGCGCATCGATGCCCACGAAAACCGACGGCCGCTCGGCCAGCATGCGGCGTTTGACGTCGGCGTAGATGGACAGCAGGCTGGGAATGCGCTTGAGCGCGTCGACGTAGCCGAAAACCGTCAGCGCATGCATGGGATGCCAGCTTTCGAAACCCTGCGCCTGCATGCGCGGGCCGCCTATGCCGGCGCACGAGACCGACGCATCGCGCGCGCGCAGGCCCTCGATGATGCGGCCGGCGAGCAAATCCCCGGAGGGCTCGCCGGCCACCATGCCGATACGCATGTTCACGGCCGGATGATGCCGCGGCGCGATTGATCCAGGAAGTCCAGCATGACCTGCAGGACTTCGCGCGTTTCGGGCTCTGTTTGCTGACGCTCGCGCAGTTCGGCGCGCGCCTCGTCCAGCGACAGGCCGCGACGGTAGATGGCTTTGTACGCATCGCGCAGCGCCGATACGACGGCGGGCGAAAACCCACGGCGCTTCAGCCCTTCGACATTGATGCCCACCGGGCGGCAGGGGTTGCCCGCCGCCAGCACATAGGGCGGCGTGTCCTGCATCAGCGAACTGTTTCCACCGGTCATGCTGTGCGCGCCGACCGTGCTGAACTGGTGCACGCCCGTCAGTCCGCCCAGGATCGCCCAGTCTCCGACCCGCACATGTCCGCCCAGTTGCACGGCATTCGCGAGGATGGTGTTGTTGCCGATATGGCAGTCATGCGCGATATGCACATACGCCATGATCCAGTTGTCATCGCCCAGGGTGGTAGCCCCGCCGTCCTGCACGGTACCGGTATTGAAGGTCGTGAATTCGCGGACGGTGTTGCGATCGCCGATCTCCAGACGGGTCGGTTCTCCCTGGTACTTCTTATCCTGCGGCATGCCCCCTATGGAGCAGAACCGGTAGAACCGGTTGTCGCGTCCAATGGTGGTGACGCCGTCGATCACGCAATGGGGTCCGATCTCAGTCCCCGCGCCGATGCGCACCTGCGGCCCGACAACGCTGTACGGACCGACAACCACGGAACTGTCGATTTCCGCGGCCGGGTCGACCACGGCGGTGGGATGAATGTGACCGGTCATTTATGCTTCCAGGCTGCGGATGGCACACATGAGTTTGGCTTCGGCGACCAACTGCCCGTCCACGAGCGCACGTCCCGAATATTTGCAGATGCTGCGGCTCAGGCGCTCGGCGTCGACTTCGATGCGCAACTGGTCGCCGGGCACAACGGGCCGCCGGAAGCGCGCCCCATCGATACCGACGAAGTAATACACCGTGGATGATCCTGAGGCCTCGTCGTTCTTGAGCGCGGACTCGTCCGAGAACGAGAACAGCGCGGCCGCCTGGGCCATGGCTTCGAGGATAAGCACACCCGGCATCACGGGGTGATGCGGAAAATGTCCGGTAAAGAACGGTTCGTTGATCGAGACGTTCTTCAGGGCGACGATGGATTTGCCGGGCTGGATGTCGATCACGCGGTCGATCAACAGCATCGGATATCGATGCGGCAAGCGATCCAGGATCCCCTTAATGTCGAGTTCCATGAGTATGTTCCTGCATTGCAATTCTTTTACGGCGCGGCCTGCCAGCCGTGCACGCGATGTTATCCCTGTTCGAGTGTCCGCACACGGCGTCGCAACTGACCCAGTTGCTGAATGACGGCGGCGTTGCGCTGCCAGTCGCCGTGCTCCGCATACGGATACACCCCTGTATAACGCCCTGGCTTGGAAATATTCGACGTAATGGCGGTACCGCCGGAAATGTGAACGTCGTCCGCCAGCGTCAGATGGCCCGACAGCATCGAAGCCCCGCCTATGGTGCAACGTTCGCCTATCGTAGTGGACCCGGCAATCCCGACGCAGGCGGCAACCGCAGTATGGGCACCGATCCGCACGTTGTGCGCCACCATGATCTGGTTATCCAGCTTGACGCCGTCGCCGATGACGGTGTCTTCCAGCGCGCCGCGGTCGATGGTCGTGTTTGCCCCGATCTCCACGTCGTCGCCGACGCTCACCCCGCCAAACTGCGGGATCTTGCCCCAGGCACCCTTGCCCCGTACCGGATCCGGCGCGAAACCGAAGCCATCCGCCCCGAGTACCGCTCCGGAATGGATGATCGCCCGTGCCCCAACCGTTACGCCTGCATACAACGTCACCCGGGCGTGCAAGTGCGCCGCGGGACCGATAGAGGACCCCGCACCGATGACGCAACCGGGTCCCAGCACGCTATCCCGTCCCACGCGCGCGCCGGTTTCGACCACGCAATGCGGGCCGATGCGTACACCCGCCTCGATCACCGCGTCCTCAGCGACGACCGCTGACGGGTGTACACCGGCCGGTAGTGACGGCTGCCGCGCCCGGTCGAACCACTGGGCGATACGGGCATATAGCAGGTAAGGATTGGCGGTTGCCACCCGGGCAAAGCCAGGCGGAGGGGACTGGGCCGACAAGGCCTGCTCCACATCCGGCGTGACGATCACCGCGCCAGCCCGCGTCGCGGGTAGCTGGCTCTGGTAGCGGGGATTGGAGAGAAAACTGATTTCGCCCGGCCCGGAAGAGGCCAGCGTTCCCAGTCCTTGGATCCTGGGAAGCGCCCCGCCGGGCGGGACGCTGAGCTGCCATGTCAGGCCTTGGGTGTCGGTATCCGCCAATAGCTCGTCGAGTAACGGCGCGCGAACGGGATCTAGCAGAACCGGCATAGGCGGCGCTTACTTCCCAAGGGCCTGGATCACTTTGTCCGTGATGTCCACACGCGGGCTGACCGTTACCGCGTCCTGCACGATGAGATCGTAGTTCTCTTTTTCGGCGATGTTCTTGATGGCCGCGTTGGCCTTCTGGACGATAGCCGAGAACTCTTCGTTACGGCGGCGGTTGAAGTCTTCCTGGAACTCGCGGCGGCGACGTTGCAGGTCCGCATCCATGTTGCTGAGATCGCGCTGGCGCTTCGCGCGGTCGGATTCCGACAGCACAGGCGCGTCCTTGTCGAACTTTTCAGCCTGGGTGCGCAGATTGGCCGCCATGCGCTGCAGATCGGCGTCGCGCGATTTGAATTCCGATTCGATCTTCGCCTGGGCGGCACGGGCCGGTCCCGATTCGCGCAGGATACGCTCGGTATTGACGAAGCCGATTTTCGTCCCTTGCGCAGTTGCCGGCGCCGCGTACGACGCGCCCAGCAGCAGCGCGCCCGCCAGCGCCAGCACGGCCGTCAGAGAGGCCGTGCTTTTGCGCGATGAACGGGACAATTTGCGTACGAAAATAGACATCATGAAAATTTCACCTTCCGATAAGGTCAAGCAAACCGCTATTGTGCCACTAAACTTGTGCGGTTATGGGCGGCCGGAAACATCCGGCCACCTTTGACTAGCGTTTAGAAACCAGTACCGATCTGGAACTGGAAGGTCTGGGTGTCGTCACCCGGCTTCGCGTTGAGCGGATGGCCGTAGGACAATTGCAGCGGCCCCAGCGGCGACTGCCACGACAGGCCGACACCGGCCGAATAGCGCCATCCGCAGGGATCCTCTACCTCGTTGTTCTTGCCGCCCGTGCAGGTCATGCCGGTACCCGGTTGCACGCGCCCCGCGTCCGTAAAGAGGAACCAGCGCAAGGTTTTGTCCTTGGTGGCGCCGGGGAAAGGCAGGTAAAGCTGCGCATTGGCCACCATGCGCCGCGCGCCGCCGAGGTAATCGCCGGTCAGCGAGTCACGCGGACCCAGGGACGCGCCCTCGTAACCGCGCACGGAACCGATACCGCCCGCATACACGTCCTTGATCACCGGGAAGTCCTTGCCGCCATAAGCGGTGCCCCAGTCCACCATGCCATTGAGTGCGAGCGTATAGCTGCGGCCCAGCGGCAGGTAGTACTGCTGCTGCGCGGACAGCATGGTGTACTTCAGGTCCATCGTCGACACGTTGGCCTGCAGCTTGGTGAAGTAACCCCGGGTCGGCGCCAGCGCGCTGTCGCGGGTGTCCTTGTTCCAGCCGGTGGTCAGCAGCACCGCGTTGGTCGATTCGCCGTACTGGTCGACATATTCCTGGTAGGCCAGCGGCGAGTTGCTGTTGAGGTGAACCCTGTTCCGCTCGAAGGACGCGCCCAGGATGATACGGTCGTACTCCGAAATGGGCACGCCGAAGTTCATCCCCAGGCCCATGGTGTCCACCCGGTACTCGCCATCGTTATCGATGAACGGACGGGTCTGGCGGTAGTACAGGGAGGTGGTACGGCTGATGCCGTCCTTCGTCCAGTACGGGTCGGTATGGGACAGCACCGCGGCGCGGTTGGTCTTGCTGGTGTTGAACTGCAGCGTCAGGTTGGTACCGCTGCCGAAAACGTTGTCTTCGCTGATACCGGCGCTAAGGATGGCGCGGTCGGTGGAGCCATAGCCCACACCCAGGTTGACCATGCCGGTGGGTTTTTCCTTGACGTCCACGTTGACGTCGACCTGGTCTGGCGACCCGGGGACCGGATCGGTCTTGACGTTGACGTCGTTGAAATAGCCCAGGCGGTCGATACGGTCACGCGAGGTCTTGATCTCGCCGGCGTCGTACCACGCGGCTTCTTCCTGGCGCATTTCGCGGCGCACGACTTCGTCGCGGGTGCGCGTGTTGCCACCGATCTGGATACGGCGCACGTAAACGCGGCGGCTGGGATCGACGTAGAACGTCAGATCGGCCTCGTGCTTGGCGCGGTCCAGCTGCGGGTTCGGATTGACGTTGGCGAACGCGTAGCCGAGCTGGCCCAGGTAATCCGTGATGGCCTTGGCGCTATCGTTCGTCTTGGCGGCGGAGAACGTTTCGCCCGGCTTGACCTGCAGCAAGGCTTCGATCTGCTTGTCCAGCCCCAGCAGGTTGCCCGCCAGCTTGACGCTGCGAACCTTGTAGGGCTCGCCTTCGTGCAGCGTATAGGTGATGAAGATGTCCTTGCGGTCAGGCGAGATCGTGACCTGCGGCGGCTCGACCGCCACTTCCAGGTAGCCGCGATCCAGGTAGAACGAGCGGATGCGTTCGACGTCGCCTTCGAGCTTTTCGCGCGAATACTTGTCGGTGTCGGTGTACCAGGTCAGCCAGCCCGGCGTGGTCATCTGGATCTGGTCCAGCAATTCGCTCTGCGAGAAGGCCTTGTTGCCGACGAAATGGATTTCGCGGATACGGGCCACATCGCCTTCGAAAATGTCGAAGCTGATACCCACGCGATTACGAGGTAGCGGTGTCACCGTGGAAGTGACCTCCACGCCGTACTTGCCCTTGGACATGTACTGCTGCTTGAGTTCAAGTTCGGCGCGTTCCAGCATGGACCGGTCGAAGATGCGCCCCTCGGCGAAGCCGACGTTGCGCAACGACTCGAGAATCGCCTTGCTGTCGAATTCCCGCATGCCGTTGAACGTGATCGACGCGATGGTCGCGCGCTCCTGCACCACCACGACCACGACATTGTTGTTGGTATCGATGCGAACGTCGCTGAAAAAACCGCTGCCGTACAAGCGGCGCACCGATTCGGTGGCGGTGTCTTCCGTGAACGTGTCGCCCACCTTGAACGGCAGGTAGCCGAAGACCGTGCCGGCGTCGATACGCTGTATGCCCTCCACCCGGATGTCCTTGACGACAAAGGGTTCGAAGGCCTGCGCCATTGCCGGCAACAGCAGCAACATGGCGATGAGGCCCGCCCAAACACCCTTGTTGGGCTTAAACATCCAGCGGAAAAACATCCTGGGCGATCCTTGGTGGTCCAAACGGCGGAGTTATTGGTGCAAATGGCGGGGGATTTTAAGGCAGAACACGCCCAAGCGAAAGGCGCAGGCCGTCCCGCGGGCGTCCGTCGATGACCACCTAGGTGAAAAGCCGCGCGAAATCATTGAATAGCGCCAGGCCCATCAGCCCCGCAAGGAGGCCCAACCCGGCACGCTGGCCGATGTCCAGCCAACGTGAAGGCGGCGGGCTGCCGCGCACGATTTCGATCAGGTAATACAGCAGATGCCCCCCATCCAGCATGGGAATGGGCAACAGGTTAAGTACGCCCAGGCTGATACTGATCAAGGCGAGGTAAGCGATATAGGCCGCCAGGCCGACGCGGGCTGTCTGCCCCGCGTAGTCCGCGATGGTGACCGGCCCGCTGATGTTGCGCCACGAGACGGCGCCCGTGACCATGCGCCCCATCATGCGTAGCGAGAACCACGCCGTATCCGCCGTGCGGGTGGCGCCCTGCCAGAGGCTGTCCACCGGGCCGTAGCGCACGCTCACCATGGGGACGTCGCCGCCTAACTGAACGCCGATGCGCCCGACCGTTTCGCCGTTTTCAATGCGTTCGGCCCGCGGCGTCACGGTCAGGGTGACGTCCGCGCCATCTCGCCGAACACGCAGCGGCACCGGCTGGCCGGCCCGCTGCTGCACGCTGCCCACCACCGCGCTGACATCCTGCACCGGTTTGCCGTCGACATCCAGAATGACATCGCCGGCACGCAGGCCGGCCTGCTCCCCCGCACTGCCGGCGATCACGCCGCGCACCACGGGCTGCGGTTCGCGCAAGCGCAGGCCGGCCAGCGCCAAGGGATCGCCCTGCGCCGGATCCAGGGAGCTTTCACCCAGGGTGAGATCGCGCTCCTGGGCCACACCATGCGCAGTTTTCACGCCGATCTGGATGCGACCGCCGGTGGAAACATGATCCATCAACTGCCAGCGCGCGTCGTTCCACGAGTTTATCGCCTGCCCGTCGATCGAAACGATCTGGTCGCCCGCCTGGAAACCGGCGCGAGCGGCCGCCGTGCCGGCCGCGGGCTGGGCAACCAGGGCGACCGGCTCCTGTACGCCCGCGAAGTTCAGCCCGGCGTACAGGAATACGGCCAGGATCAGGTTGAAGACCGGCCCGGCGACGACGATCAGGATGCGCTTGCCCACAGGCTGGGGATGGAAAGCCTGCGCGGCCTCGGCCGCCGTCGCGCCCGGTGGCGGGTCGTCCTGCATTTTGACGTAGCCGCCCAGCGGAATTGCCGACACAGCCCATTCCGTGCCATGGCGGTCGACCCGGCGCAGGAGCACGCGGCCGAAGCCGATGGAGAATCGCAGCACCCGTACGCCGCACAGCCGGGCCGCCCAATAGTGGCCGAGCTCGTGGAAGGTAATCAGGATGCCCAGCGCGACGGCAAAGGCGAGCAAGGTGAAAAGCATGTAGCGAGTACCGAATTGGTGAGACCACCCGGCCACCCGCGCGGGCGCCGGGGCGGAGCGGCCCGGCGAGACGGCTAATCAGTGGCCGGCGGGGACGGAACGCGCCTGGATTTGTTCAGCCTGCGCACGGGCCGCAGCATCTTCCGCAAGGACGTCGTCGAGGTGGTTCAGGGTAACAGATGGCCGACCGGCATGCCACTCCAGGGTCTCGGCGATGACGGCGGAAATACGGGTGTAGGGCAGGCGTTCGCGCAGGAAGGCGTCCACGGCAATCTCGTTGGCGGCATTCAGCGCGATGCAGGCGCCCTGCCCCGCCGCCAGGGCGTCGAACGCCAAACGCAGGCAAGGAAAGCGCCGCAGGTCGGGCGTTTCGAAATCCAGGCGTCCCAGGCGGGCCAGGTCGAGCAAGCCCACCCCGCTGGCCAGTCTGTCGGGAAAGCCCAGCGCGTAGGCAATCGGGGTACGCATGTCCGGCTGGCCCAATTGCGCGAGGACGGAACCGTCCTGGTACTCCACCATGGAATGCACGACGCTCTGGGGATGGACCAGGACCTCGATGCGATCCTGCGGCATGGCGAACAGCCAATGGGCCTCGATAACTTCCAGGCCCTTGTTCAACATGGTGGCGGAATCGACCGAGATCTTGCGTCCCATGCTCCAGTTCGGATGCTTGCAGGCCTGTGCCGGGGTAATGCGGTGCAGCAGTTCGGGATCGTGCTGGCGGAATGGCCCGCCCGACGCCGTCAGGATCAGCCGGCGCACACCCGCGGCGGGACGCGTGGGGGCCGAGGCGCGCTCGCCATGGGGCAGGCATTGGAAAATCGCGTTGTGCTCGCTGTCTATGGGCAGCAGTTCGGCCCCGTGGTCGCGGACCGCGCCCATGAACAACGAGCCCGCGGCGACCAGCGCTTCCTTGTTGGCCAGCAGTACGCGCTTGCCGGCGCGAGCCGCCGCCAGCGCCGAAGGCAGGCCCGCCGCGCCCACGATGGCGGCCATGACTGTATCGCAATCGGGATCGGCGGCCGTATCGGCCAGGGCCTGGGCGCCTACCCGGACCTGCGGCAGCGGCGTATCCGAGCCCCAGGCCAGGAGGAACCGCTCCCTGGCTGCCGCATCGGGCACGACCACGACACGCGCGCCGCTGGCCCGTGCCTGCTCCGCCAGCTTCTCCATGCGGCTATGCGCGGACAGCGCATGCACCGCGAGGCGGTCCGGATGCCGGGCAATCACGTCCAGGGTGCTTTCGCCGATCGATCCCGTGGAACCCAGCACGGCGATACGCTGAAACGCAGTCAAAACAATACTCCACTGAGAAGCAAGGCTATCGGCGCCACCGGCAGGATGGCGTCGATGCGATCATAGACCCCACCGTGCCCAGGCAACAGGTTACTGGAGTCCTTGCGGCCGGCGCGCCGCTTGAGCAAGGATTCGAACAGGTCGCCGATGATGGAGACCGCACCCAGCAGCGCCGCGATCGGCAGTGCGCCCCACAGCGTCCAGCGCTCGACCAGGGCATGGCCGAAAGTGCCGTCCCAATGGCTGCTGATACCAATCCACGCGACGGCTGCGAGGATGCCGCAGATGGCCCCCTCGATGGTTTTTCCGGGGCTGACGCGCGGGGCCAGCTTGTGCCGCCCCAGCGCGCGCCCGCCGAAGTAGGCGGCGATATCGGCCGCCCATACCAGGGCCAGCAGAGTCAGCAGGAACACCGGCCCACGCATCATGAAAAGCAGGGCCAGCACCGCCCATGCCGCCATCAGTGCCAGGATGGCGAACATCGTCAGGGCCATACTGGCCGGCGGCGCATCGCTGCGCCCGCGCACCACCGCGGTCGTCCCGCCGAAGATCCACAGCAGCGCCGACAAGGGGACGAACCAATTGAACAGCAAGGCGCGCGACGCCTCGTCGGCGAATTCGTAGCGGCTGCCGCCCGTCCACCAGACCGTCACGCACAAGGCCGCGATACCCAGCGCGGCACCGACGACCACGGCCCCGGGCCCGCCTTGCGCGGGCAATGTCAGGCGCGCCCATTCCCAGCCGGCACAGGCCGTCGCCAGCGCAAGCAGGGCCATGAAGGGCCAGGGCGTCGGAGCCGCCATGGTGGCGGCCAGGACGGCAAGAAGGATGACGGCTGTGACGATACGCTGGCGCAGCATGAAGTCTCCTGGTCTGGGGCAGCCCGCCGCGATGGCGGGTATGGCGTATTCTGCCGCCTTTTTATTGGAACAGTACCCGATCAGCGATTCGTGGTTGCATTGACCTGGGCGCTGGTGCGCCCGAAGCGCCTTTCCCGGGTCCGGTACCACTCGAAGGCCTCTTCCAATTCGGCGGCGCCGAAATCCGGCCAGTAGAGATCGGTGAAGTAGAGCTCGGTATACGCGAGCTGCCAGATGAGGTAGTTCGAGATGCGCTGCTCGCCGCCGGTGCGGATGAACAGGTCCGGTTCGGGCGCCCAGGCCATGGAAAGGTAGCGGCTGAGCGTGGCTTCGTCGATCTGCTCCGGCGCCTGCGCCAGGGCGGGGTTTTCCGAGACCATGCGGCGCATGGCCTGCAGGATGTCCCAACGTCCGCCATAGTTGGCGCAGACCGACAGATGCAGCTGGTCGTTGTGCGCCGTGCGTGCCTGGGCCTGTTCGATCAGGTCCCGCAGGCGGGGCTCGAAGGGAGCAAGGTCGCCCACCACATGCAGCCGCACACCCTGCGCATCCAGCTTGCCGACTTCCCGTTCCAGCGCCTGCACGAAAAGCCGCATCAGCAGCGAGACTTCTTCGGCCGGCCGGCGCCAGTTTTCGGAACTGAAGGCGAACAGGGTCAGGTAGCGGACGCCGCGGCGCCCGCAAGCTTCCACGACGCGCCGCACGGCCTGCACGCCTTTGGCGTGCCCGGCGGTGCGCGGCAGGTGCCTGCGCGTCGCCCAGCGGCCGTTGCCGTCCATGATGATGGCGACATGCTTCGGGATGGCCGAGGTCTGGGGCACCGCCTGGGTGGAACTGATAGTCATGAGGATGAAAAGATCGTGCGCGGGTTTCGCGTCAAACGGTCATGATCTCCGCTTCTTTCGTGGCGATCAGCTTGTCGATTTCCGCAACGCAGCGATCGGTCAGTTTTTGGATTTCGTCCTGCGCGCGGCGTTCCTCGTCCTCGGAGATGGATTTGTCCTTGACCAGCTTCTTCAAGGCCTCGTTGCCTTCCCGGCGCAGGTTGCGGACGGCGATCTTGGCGTCCTCGCCTTCGTTCTTGACGACCTTGGTCAGGTCGCGGCGACGCTCCTCGGTCAGCGCGGGCATGGGCACGCGGATGGTTTCGCCCATCGAGACGGGATTGAGGCCGAGGTCGGATTCGCGGATGGCCTTCTCGATCGGGCCGGCCATGTTTTTCTCGTAGGGCTGCACGCTGATCGTGCGCGCGTCCACCAGATTGACGTTGGCCACCTGGCTGATCGGCACGGGAGAGCCGTAGTATTCGACGTGCACGTGATCCAGGATACCGGTATGCGCGCGGCCGGTACGAATCTTCGACAGATTGACCTTGAGCGTTTCGATGGACTTGGCCATCCGGGACTCGGCCGATTTTTTAATGTCTGCGACGCTCATTGCGACTCCTTCAATTCAAACGTGTACCAGGGTACCTTCATCTTCACCGGTCACCGCGCGCTTCAGCGCGCCTGACTTGTTGATGGAAAACACCTTGATGGGCAGCTTCTGGTCGCGGCACAGCGCGAACGCAGTCGCGTCCATGACTTCGAGACGGCGCACGATGGCTTCGTCGAAGCTGATGCGGGAATACCGCGTGGCGGTGGGATCCTTGTTGGGATCCGCGCTGTAGATGCCATCCACCTTGGTCGCCTTCAGGACGATTTCCGCCCCGATCTCGGCGCCGCGCAGCGCGGCCGCGGTGTCGGTGGTGAAAAACGGATTGCCGGTGCCGGCGGCGAAGATCACCACCTTGCCCTCTTCCAGGTACCGCAACGCCTTGGGGCGGATATAGGGTTCGACGACCTGCTCGATATTCAGGGCCGACTGCACCCGGGTATCGACGCTGCGGTGTTTCAGCGCATCCTGCAGCGCCAGGGCGTTCATGATGGTGGCCATCATACCCATGTAATCGGCCGTGGCCCGGTCCATGCCCTGGGCACCCGGCGCCACGCCGCGGAAAATATTGCCGCCGCCGATGACGATGGCCAACTCCACGCCCAGGTTGACGATTTCCGCGATTTCCTCGGTCATCCGGGCAATGGTGGCGCGGTTGATGCCGAACGCGTCCTCACCCATCAGCGCTTCGCCGGACAGTTTTAGAAGAACCCGCTTATACGATCTGCTGGCCATGAGCGATATCCCTGGAAACGACCCGACGGAAGTGTAAGACAAGAAACAGGCCGGTCAGTCGCCGGCCTGTAATAAAAAAGCTGCAATGCGTACGGATAAGGAAGCTTATCAGGCGCGGCCGGCAGCGGCGGCGGCGACTTCCGCCGCGAAGTCGGTGGCTTTCTTTTCGATACCTTCGCCGACGATGAAAAGCGCAAAAGCGGCGATACCGGCGCTTTCGGCCTTCAACATCTGCTCAACAGTCTGCTTGTCGTTCTTGACGAAGGGCTGCGACAGCAGCGTGACTTCCTTCAGGAACTTCTGCACCGACCCTTCGACCATCTTGGCCACGATTTCGGCGGGCTTGCCCGATTCGGCGGCTTTCTGCTCGGCGACGGAGCGCTCGGTAGCGATATCGGAGGCCGGCACGCCGTCGGCGTTCAGCGCCTTGGGCTTGGTGGCCGCGATGTGCATGGCCAGGTCCTTGCCGACGCTGTCGGCGCCGTTGAAGTCGACCAGCACGCCGATCTTGCCGCTATGCACGTAGCTGGCCAGCTTATTGGCGGTCTCCATGCGCTGGAAGCGGCGGATGGAGATGTTCTCGCCGATCTTGCCGACCAGGGCGGTACGAACGGTTTCCACCGTGCCGCCTTCCAGGGGCAATTCGGACAGCGCGGCCACATCGGCCGGGTTCTTGGTCGCGACCAGCTCGGCCAGCGTATTGACGTAGGCCACGAAGTCGTTGTTCTTGGCCACGAAGTCGGTTTCGCAATTGACTTCGATGACGGCGCCTTGCTTGGCGTCGGGCGAGATATACAGGCCGATCAGCCCTTCGGCGGTGACGCGCGCGGCGGCCTTGCTGGCCTTGTTGCCCAGCTTGACGCGCAGAATTTCCTCGGCGCGAGCCAGGTCGCCCTGGGCTTCGGTCAGCGCCTTCTTGCATTCCATCATGGGCGCGTCGGTCTTCTCGCGCAGTTCCTTGACCATCGAGGCGGTAATTTCAGCCATGTTCGCTCCATTCTTCCTAAAGCATGCCCCGGCAAGCCGGGGCATGGCGTTTCGATACGGGGGGCGCGTCCATGCGGACGCCCGGGCCTTGCCCCACGCGGCGGCGGCAAGCCGGCTTGCCGGCGCCGCGGACCCTTTAAAATCAGGCTTGGCCGTCCTGGACTTCGACGAACTCTTCCTGGCCCTCGCCACCCTCTTCGACCAGACCGTTCAGGTTCTGCTCGCGACCTTCCAGCACAGCGTCGGCGATGCCCTTGGCATACAGCGCGATGGCCTTGGCGGAGTCGTCATTGCCGGGGATGACGTAATCGATACCGTCCGGGGAATGGTTGGTATCGACCACGGCCACGACCGGGATGCCCAGCTTGCGTGCTTCGGCGATGGCGATCTTGTGGTAGCCGACGTCGATGACGAACATCGCGTCAGGCAGGCCGGTCATATCCTTGATACCGCCCATGGACTTGTTCAGCTTTTCCAGCTCGCGCTGGAACAGCAGGCCTTCCTTCTTGATCATGCGCTCGGCGCCGCCCTCGGCGACCACCGCTTCCATATCCTTCAGGCGCTTGATCGAGGTCTTGACCGTCTTGAAGTTGGTCAGCATGCCGCCGAGCCAGCGGGCATCGACGTAGGGCATGCCGCAACGGGCGGCTTCGGCGGCGATGAGCTCGCGCGCGGCGCGCTTGGTGCCGACGAACAGGATATTGCCGCCCCGGGCGGCCAATTGCTTGACGAACTTGGTGGCTTCGACATACTTGCCAACCGTCTGTTCGAGATTGATGATGTGGATCTTGTTACGCTGACCGAAGATGAACGGGGCCATCTTCGGGTTCCAGTAACGGGTCTGGTGACCGAAGTGGACACCGGCTTCCAGCATTTCGCGCATGAGGGACATAGTAATCTCCAAGGGTTTGGACTTGCGCCATGCCCGTATCGTCCGGTACACCGCGGTCCTGGGACCCAGGGACCCAGGGACCGTAACCGGCACTACCTTCGACACCCTCGTTGGCGTGGCGCGCGATTTCAAAGCAGTCGACAAAGCAGCCGTCGAGTCAGATCATCGAGTCAGCTCACCGAACCAGATCACTGAGTTGATTACCCGAACGACTTCCCCCTGCTTTTTCAGGGAAGCCTATAATTCTACTATTTTTCCAAGCCAATCCTCAAGCTGATACATGGGCATAGTCACCGACCCCGCCGACCTCGACAAAATGCGCCTGGCCTGCCAGGACGCCGCTCGCGTACTGGATTACCTGACGCCCTTCGTGAAGCCCGGCGTCACGACAGGCGAGCTGGACCGCCTGGCGCTGGACTATCTGACCACGGAGTTGCAGGTCAAATCCGCCACCGTTGGGTATGCGCCTCCGGGTTACCCCCCTTTCCCGGGCGCCATCTGCACTTCGGTCAACCATCAGGTCTGCCACGGCATCCCGGGCGACAAGGTGCTGAAAAATGGGGACGTATTGAATATCGACGTCACCATCATCAAGGATGGCTGGTTCGGCGATACCAGCCGGATGTTCTATGTCGGCGAGCCGTCCATCCTGGCACGCCGCCTGTCCGACATCACCTATGAATGCATGTGGCTGGGCATCCGCCAGGTACGCCCCGGCGCCACGCTGGGCGACATCGGCAATGCCATCCAGAAGCATGCCGAAGGCAACGGTTTTTCCGTGGTGCGGGAATTTTGCGGCCACGGCGTGGGACGGCGCTTCCATGAAGATCCCCAGGTCCTGCACTATGGCAAGCCCGGAACCGGCGTGAAATTGGTCCCGGGCATGATTTTCACGATCGAACCCATGATCAATGCGGGACGGCGTGAAATCCGTCAGCTCTCGGATGGTTGGACGGTCGTCACCCGTGACCACAGCCTGTCCGCCCAATGGGAACACACCATCCTGGTGACGGAATCCGGCTACGAGGTCCTGACCGTCTCGCCCGGAATGCCCGCCCCGCCCGAGTTCGTGACGGAAAGTATCCCCGTTCCAGTGGCCTGAGCGCCGCCGACACCGGAAGGACCCCGCCGTATGAGTACGCAAGCCGAACCTTCCTTCGCGCCGTCGGCCGACGCTGCCGTCGCCGATCTGCCGGCGCTGCGCGCGCGCATGCGCGCCCGGCGCGACGCAGCCATCGCGGCCTTCCGCGAGCACGAACGGCCCGATCCGCTGCTGCACGAGCTACGGCGCATCACAGACCAGACGCTGCGGGACCTGATCAAGCAATGTCCTTTGCCGCCCGGCGCAGTGTTGGCCGCGGTAGGCGGGTACGGTCGCGGCGAGCTGTATCCGCATTCCGATGTCGATCTGCTCATCCTGCTGCCGCACCGGCCGTCTCCGGACGAAGAATCTGCCATCGAAAGGCTGGTGGCGGCCCTGTGGGACCTCGGGCTGGAGCCTGGCCACAGCGTGCGGACCATCGCCGATTGCGAACGCGAGGCCGACGCGGACATTACGGTCGAAACAGCCCTGCTCGAATCGCGCTGGCTGGCGGGCAATCGCGCCCTGATGAAAACCTTCGATGCGGCCATGCGGGCGCGCCTGGATCCCGCCGTGTTCTTTCGCGCCAAGCGCGCCGAAATGCAGCAACGCCATGCGCGCTACCAGGACACGCCCTACGCGCTGGAACCGAACTGCAAGGAATCCCCGGGCGGCCTGCGCGACCTGCAGGTCATCATGTGGATGGCGCGCGCGGCCGGCTTCGGCGAAAGCTGGCGGGAGATCGCCAGGGCGGGCTTGCTGACGGAATCCGAAGCACGCGGCCTGCGGCGCGCGGAACAGGCGTTCAAGCGGCTGCGCATCGAACTGCATTTGATGTCCAGGCGGCGCGAAGATCGTGTGCTGTTCGACCTGCAGCCCGCGCTGGCGGAGGTCTACGGCATCAAGGCCACCGCCACGCGGCGCGCCAGCGAATTGATGATGCAGCGCTACTACTGGGCGGCCAGGCTGGTCACGCAGTTGAATTCCATCCTGGTCCAGAATATCGAGGAAAGGCTGTTTCCCCGCCCCGCCTCCGACGCGCGCGATATCGATGACGACTTCCGCAGCCTGCATGACCGGCTGGACATCATCCGCGACGACGCCTTCGAGCGCAATCCGACGCTGCTGCTGCGGGCTTTTCTGGTGATGCAGCAGCATCCCCATTTGAAAGGCATGTCGGCACGCACGGTACGCGCGATCTGGCACGCGCGGCATCGCATCGATGCGCAGTTTCGCCGCAATCCGGTCAACCGCCGCCTGTTCCTGCAGATCCTGCAGCAGCCCTCAGGCATCGTGCACGAACTGCGCCGCATGACGATGCTGAACATCCTGCCGCGCTACCTGCCGGTTTTCCGCCGCATCGTCGGCCAGATGCAGCATGATTTGTTCCATGTCTATACGGTAGACCAGCATACGCTGACGGTGATCCGCAACCTGCGGCGCTTCACCATGCCGGAGCACGCGCAGGAGTATCCCTTCGCCAGCCAGTTGATTTCCGAACTGGACCACCATTGGCTGCTGTATGTCGCGGCGCTTTTCCACGACATCGCCAAAGGCCGCGGGGGCGATCACTCCGAACTGGGCGCCCGGGAAGTACGCAAGTTCGCCCACGAGCACGGTTTGTCTCCGGAAGACGCGGAATTGGTCGAATTCCTGGTCCGCCAGCATCTGCTGATGTCCACCGTGGCGCAGAAGCGCGACCTGTCCGACCCGGAAGTCGTGCGCGAATTCGCGGCCTCGGTGAAAGACGAGCGCCACCTTACCGCCTTGTATCTGCTGACGGTGGCCGATATCCGCGGTACCAGTCCCAAGGTCTGGAATGCCTGGAAAGGCAAGTTGCTGGAAGATCTGTATCGCCTGACGCTGGGCGCGCTGGGCGGCGCACATCACGACGCCAGTACCGTGCTCAATCACCGCAAGGCAGAGGCCGCGCGACTGACGCGCCTGGCCGGCTTGCGCGACGACGCGCGGGAAGCGTTCTGGAAGCAGCTGGACGTCGCCTACTTCCTGCGCCACGACGCATCGGATATCGCCTGGCATACGCGCCATCTGTACCACCAGCCCGCGCCGGAACATGCGGTGGTTAAGGCACGCCCCACGGAGCAGAGCGAAGGCTTGCAGATCATGGTCTATACGCGCGACACGCCCGACCTGTTCGCCGCCATCTGCGGATATTTCGACGCCAAGTCCCTGAGTATCCAGGACGCCCGCATCCACACGACGCGGCACGGCTGGGCACTGGACAGCTTCATCGTGCTGCTGCCCGACGGCGCCAGCGACCTGCGCGCGCAGGCGGCGCTGGTGGAACACGAACTGGCGGTACGCCTGAAGGACCCGCGCACCTTCTCGCAGGCCGGTACGACCCGGACGGCACCTTACGGGCGCTCGCGGCAGTCACGCATGTCGCGCGTATTCCCGGTTCCGCCGCAGGCCGAGCTGCAGCCGGACGAGCGCAGCAAATCGTGGCGCCTGTCCGTCACGGCAACGGACAGGCCCGGCCTGCTGCATGCACTGGCGCGGGTTTTCGTCGAACACGGCGTGAACCTGCAGATGGCCAAGGTCATGACGCTGGGCGATCGCGTGGAGGACGTCTTCATTATCGAAGGCGAAGCCCTGGAAAGGCCGCGGACGCAGATGCAATTCGAACGCGCGATCCTGGATGCACTCGCCGGAGACGGCACGCAGCGCGCGGCCGCCTGACCGGCGCACCGCCAGGGATGCCGGCCTCGCCTGAAGAAGCCGGAAAGGGCCGCCCCTGATTCTGCGCCCGTCCCTGCTGCGCCCGCCTCATCCTCTCCCGTCGCGGTCGCGGCCCTCGGCCATCGTTCGGCAACCGCTATCAGAATGTTCTCCAGCGGAAAATTCCATCATCCCGACGGCGGAAGTGAACGTCCGATTAGCGCCATGCCGGCATGGCGGAAAGGGTTGCGTCCCCCTACAATCGCCACTTGTCCATTCGGCCCGGCCACTTTTATCCATGTTCCTGCACGAATATCTGCTGGTCTTCGGCCGTAGTTTTTTATTCGCGCTGGCCACGCTGCTGCCCTTCCTGAATCCCCCGGCGGTCGCGCCGATCTTCTGGACGCTGACCGAAGGCGCCTCCAGCGCGACGCGGACGGCCCTGGCCAAGCGCGTCGCCATCAACGTGGGCGTGATGCTGACCATCGCGATGGTGGCCGGCAACGTTCTTTTGACTTTTTTCGGTTTGTCGCTGGCCATTGTCCGTGTCGGCGGGGGCCTGCTGGTCATCACCAGCGCGTGGCGGCTGGTGAATTCTCCCGACGCCGGCGCCCGCAACGCGGCGCGCGCGGCGGAATCCTTCACCCCGGAAATGGCCAGGGCGCGAGCCTTCTATCCCCTGACGTTTCCCATCAGTTGCGGCCCGGGCTCCATCGCGGCGGCCATCACGGTAGGCGCATCGCTGCGCGAGCCGGACCGCATCGTCAGCCTGGTCAAATTGGCGGGTTCGCTGCCCGGCATCCTGATCACGTCCCTGACGCTTTACGTGTGCCTGCGCTTTGCCGCCCAGTTCCTCTACCGCCTGGGCGATAACGGCACCGCCGTCTTCATGCGGCTCTCTGCCTTCGTACTGTTGTGCCTGGGCGTGCAGATCGTCTGGGACGGCGTGCACGAACTCCTGCTGAGTGTGCTTGTCGAAGCCTACACTCAGGTCCCGGCCGTCGGCCGGAATTAGCCGGCCCGTCGCCGCGACGCATCACGCGTGCGCGGCGGCCGCGCCCCCTTCCGTTTCCCGTCACAGGATAGAAACCGTCATGCCATCGACTTCGCAACGCACGCTGACACTGATTGCCATCCTGGCTTTCGGCGCCGTCGGCATCGCGCTTGTGTCCCAATACGTCTTCGGGCTGCAACCTTGCGCATGGTGCGTACTGCAGCGCCTGATCTATATCGTGATCGGCGTCGTATGCCTGGTCCTGGCGTTCGCGGGGCCGGCCCTGCGGAAAGTGGGAGCGCTGCTCGCGCTTATCCTGGCGGTGTGCGGGATATGGGCCGCCTATTACCAATACACCGTCGCGTCGAAGCTGCTGTCGTGCGCGCAGACTTTCGCGGACAAATTCATTGCCGGTAGCGGACTGGATGCCGCGGTGCCATCCGTCTTCGGCATCTACGCAACCTGCATGGATGCCACGGTAAAGGTGCTGGGCGTCGAATACGCCCTGTGGAGCCTGGCGCTGTTCGCGATCCTGGCGCTGCTGAGCCTGCGCGCGCTGTTCAAGCGCGCCTGACGCCGCGCCGTGACGCGCCGGCAGGCGCCGGATCCACCGCAGCCAGTGTGGCGGATCCCCGCGTCGGCGCGTCGGTTCAGGCGTCGTTGGCGGCGTAGCCCATGTTGAACAACAGGCCTCCGCGCGACTCTTCGTCGGTTTCGCTGCGGCTCTGGCCCAGGCGCTCGAGATATTCCGGCGTGATATCCCCGGTGATGTACTGGCCGTCGAAGCAGGATGCCTCGAAGCGGGACATCGCCGGATTCAGGTCGCGCACCGATTGCTGCATATCGGCGAGGTCCTGGTACACCAGCGCGTCGGCGCCTATGGTGCGCGCGATTTCCTCGTCGCTGCGACCGGTGGCGATCAGCTCGCGCTGCGTCGGCATGTCGATACCGTAGACATTGGGAAAACGCACCGGCGGCGCAGCGGAGGCAAAAAACACCTTATTGGCACCGGCGGCACGTGCCATATCGACGATTTCACGGCTGGTCGTGCCACGCACGATGGAATCGTCGACCAGCAGAACATTCTTGCCCTGGAATTCGCGGCCGATGGCGTTGAGCTTTTGCCGCACCGACTTTTTGCGCACGGCCTGGCCGGGCATGATGAAAGTGCGACCGACGTAGCGGTTCTTGATCAGGCCTTCCCGGTAATCCAGGTTCAGCCGCGCGGCCAACTGCATGGCAGCGGGACGGGAGGAGTCCGGAATGGGCATGACCACGTCGATGTCGCCCAGGCGCAGGCTGCGCGCCACCTTGTCGGCGAGGTATTCCCCCATGCGCAGACGGGCGTCATAGACGGAAACGCCGTCCATCAGCGAATCGGGGCGGGCGAAGTAAACGTATTCGAAAATGCAGGGAACGAGCTGGGCGTTTTCGGCGCACTGGCGGCTATAGAACTTGCCGTCCAGGTCGATGAATACGGCTTCGCCGGGAGCCACGTCGCGCACGAAGTTGAATCCGCTGCCTTCCAGGGCAACGGATTCCGAGGCAACCATCCATTCGACGCCCTGCTCGGTTTCCTGCCGGCCGATACACAGGGGGCGTATGCCGTAGGGATCGCGGAAAGCCAGCAGCCCATAGCCGGCGATCTGCGCCACCACGGCGTAGGCGCCGCGCACACGGCGGTGCACCGCCGCGACGGCGCGGAACATCGCATCGTCGTCCAGGGAAATACCGCTGGCCGCCGACTGTAATTCGTGCGCGAGCACATTCAGCAGGACCTCGGAATCGGAATTGGTGTTGATGTGGCGGCGGTCGATGCGGAACAGGGATTCGCGCAATTCGCGCCAGTTCGTCAGGTTGCCGTTGTGCGACATCATGATGCCGAACGGCGCATTGACGTAGAAAGGCTGGGCTTCCTCTTCGCTGGCGCTGGAGCCGGCGGTGGGATAGCGTACCTGCGCGACCCCGCTGGTGCCCGGCAGCGCGCGCATGTTGCGGGTGCGGAAAACATCGCGCACCAGGCCATGCGCCTTGTAAAGGTTGAATTGACTACCTTGTTCGGTGGCAATGCCGGCTGCGTCCTGGCCCCGATGCTGCAGTAGCAGCAGACTGTCGTAGAGCAGCTGGTTGACCGGCCCGCGCCCTACGACCCCTACGATTCCACACATGGCAATTTCCTGTTGATCCTACTGCGTTCTATCCGAAATATGGCGGCAAAGCGGCCACGTTCAATATGGCAGCATCGACGCCAGCGAAGGCGGAAGCCACACTTTGGTATGTTTGACGGCTTCTGTGGCCGTATGGGAAAACATCGCGTCGCGCCACCAGGCCTCCTGGGGCAGCGGCGTATAACCGGCAACCGTCACCAGTACGAGCACGATGAGCGCGCCCCGTACCAGCCCGAACAAGCCGCCCAGGCCGTGATCCGCCGGCGACAGGCCAGTCGTACGGATGAGCGCGGACAATGTCATATTGACCAGCCCCACGCCCAGCAGCACGACGAGGAACACGGCGGCATAGGCCGCGCCCATGCGCAGCACCGTCGTTTCGATCCACGGAGCGAGCCAGCCATACACCGTGGGCCCCCACCAGATTGCCGCCACGAAAGCCAGGATGTACGCCAGCAGCGACAGGATTTCCTTAAGCAGACCGCGCACCAGCCCCAACAGCCCCGATACGGCGATGATCGCCAGCACGACGAAATCGAACCCGGTCACTGCGCGGCAATGAAACCGTTGTCATAGCCCAGGGTGCGCAGCCTCGCCTGGGCCGCCTGGGCCGCCTCACGCGAGGGGAACGGCCCCACGCGCAGCCGGTATTGCTGTTTGCCGCCGACGTTGGCTTCCTGGACGAAGGCATTGGTGACGCCGGCTGCGTGCAGCTTGTCGCGGCGCGCCTGCGCGTCGGTCTGGGTGGTATATGCCGCGATCTGCAGCACGAAATTGCCCTTGGCGTCCGCGCCGGATCGGGCTTCCGGGGCCGTCTTCGGCGCGCTGGGCGCCGTGCCTCGGCCCTCCAGCAGCGCCAGCGCTTTGCTGCCGTCGTCGGTACGGGGGGTCGGCTCCGGCTTGGCGGCGGGTTTGGCTTCGGGCCGGCTTTCCGGCCGGCTTTCGGGTTTGGTCTCTGTGCGCGTGTCCGGACGCGGCGCGGCGCGTCCCGCATCGGCATGCGCTGGATCGGCGCCGCGAGAGGCATCCGAGCGGGCTTGGGCCGGGGGCGGCGAGGCGCCTGCCTGTTGTTGCCCGGTACTATCCTGCTGCTGTCCCGTCGGGGACGACTGGCCCCCTGCCTGGCCCTGCGGTGTGGCAGGCGCAGGCGCGGCGACGCCCGCCGTGGCAGGCGTCGCGCCACTGGCGGCGCCATTATCGGCGGCGGGTGCCTGGGGGTCGGAAACCGGCGGTTGGTATGGCGAGTTGCGGTCAGGAATCCGGATGGGGATATCGTCGCTGACACGCGACGGTTCGGAATCCAGCACCATCGGCAGGATGATGACTGCCGCCAGCACGAGGGCGACAGCGCCGGCAAGGCGGCGACGCGCCCGGGAACGGAGCTCGGCCGCCTGGGCCTCGCTGGATACGGACGGGCGCGGCCGGCCCGTCTGCGCGTCGGCTGCGGAATCTTTCCGATTAAACAAGCCCATGAAGCACGAATTCCTTGCAGCCGGCGCGCCGATGCGCGGTGGAAAACTCAGGATTTACGCCCCAGCGACTGGAGCACGGCGGCGACCGTGAAGAACGATCCGAACACCACGATTCTATCACCCTCGCCCGCCTGGGCGCGCGCCGCGGCATAGGCCGCGGCCGGATCGGCATAGGCGGCGATCAATGGCACGTCGTCCCCGGCGCCGGGGGCCGGCAGCGCTGCGCGCACCTGCTCGGCCAGGCCATCGCCGCTGCCGCCGCGCGGCCCGGGCAGGCCGGCACAATACCAGCGGTCGATACGGCCGGCCAGCTTGGCCGCCACGCCCGCCACATCCTTGTCATTCAGCATCCCGAACACCGCGTAGGTATAAGGATGGAATCCCATGTTGTCGAGGTTCTGCGCCAGGACGGCTGCCGCGTGCGGATTGTGGCCGACGTCCAGGATGACGGTCGGCTGGCCCGGCAGTATCTGGAAGCGGCCGGGCAGCGTGGCCTGCAGCAAGCCCTGCCGCACCGCCTGCTGCGGTACCGGAAGACGGTCGCGCAGGGCTTCCAGCACGGCCAGAGCGGCGGCGGCATTCAGCAGCTGATTGGCGCCGCGCAAGGCGGGATATGCCAGCGCGCTGCGGCGCTGGGCGCGACCGCCATAGGCCCATTGCTGGCGATCGCCCGAATAGTTGTAATCGCGCCCGAACAGCCACAGGTCGGCGCCGATGGCCGCGGCATGGTCGAGCAGGCTTTGCGGCGGCACGGGGTCGGCGCAGATGGCGGGCCGACCGGGACGATAAATGTGCGCTTTTTCGTAGCCGATCTTTTCGCGGGTGTCGCCCAGCCAATCCATGTGGTCCAGGTCCACGCTGGTCACGACGGCGCAATCGGCATCGACGATATTGACGGCATCCAGGCGGCCGCCCAGGCCCACTTCGAGTACCACTGCGTCCAGCCTGGACTGCGCGAACAGCCGCAGGGCGGCGAGTGTGGTGAATTCGAAATACGTCAGCGAGGTATCGCCCCGCGCGGCTTCCACCGCCTGGAACTGCGCCACCAGGTCGGCGTCCGAGGCGAGTTCGCCATTTACCCGCACGCGTTCGTTGAAATCGATCAGATGCGGAGAGGTATACAAGCCCGTCCTGAAACCCGCCGCCAGCAGCATGGCCTCAAGCATGGCGCAGGTGGACCCCTTGCCGTTGGTGCCGCCGACGACGATCTTGACGCAGTCCAATTCGATCCGCAGGCGCTGCGCCACCTGGCGGACCCGATCCAGGCCGAGATCGATGGTTTTCGGATGCAGCGATTCCAGGTATGCCAGCCACTGGGAGAGCGTGGCATCGGCGGCCGGACGGACGGAAAGGGACATGGCGGAAAATCGAGCTGAAGCAAACCGGATTTTAACAGGGGCGGCTTCCGGATAAGGCTGTCCCGTCAGGCTAAAGTTTCCCGCAGAGCTGCCGTTACGAGGTTGTCTACCCAGAAACCCGCGTCATCGACGCACAGCAGAAAGTGGAGTCCTTATGGCTGTCAGCCCTATCGCCCCCGCGGCCCTCCCGGTCCAGCCCGCCGAGGCAAATCCCGCACCGCTGCCCGATGCCGCCGTTCTGGCAACCCCGGCCGGAGACGCCCAAAAAGGCGCCGGCACGGGTGGCGCGTCCACCGGCGGAGGCTTTTCCGGCCAGTCGTCGGAGCAGCAGTTGCCGCTGGACCGCGCGCTGCAGAAAATCAACGAGCAAATGGAAGCGTGGTCGACGCAAATGCAGTTCGACATCGATCCCGACACTCATCGGGTGGTAGTTTCCATCAAGGACTCGAAAACCGGGGACGTCCTCAGGACGATCCCCAGCGAAACCGTGCTGAACATCGCCAAAATGATCACCAAATTGCAAGGAGGCGGGGTGGAAACCAGCGCCTGAGCAGGCGCCCTTCCTTACCGGCATTCACGGAAAGCACCGAACAAGCCCGCCTTATGCCGCTTGCCCGACGTATCGGGCCGGCCGGGTGTTTGACAGAATAAGCGCATCAAGGAAACAGCACGATGGCCACTTCCTCTCTTCCGCCGATCACATCTCTCGGTTCCGGTTCGAACCTGGACCTGCAGGGCATCCTGGACAGCCTGCAGGACAATGAGAAGCTGGCGCTGGTTCCCATCCAGAACCAGCAGACGCTGGTCACCACCCAGCTCTCCGCCTACGGCACCCTTCAACAAGCGATCGAAACGCTGCAGACGGCGGCGACCACGCTGGCCGATCCCAAAACCTATAACGCAACGACGGCGACCATCGTCGGCGACAGCACGGCGTTTACCGTCAAGACTCAGGCTGGCGCCACGCCGGCCAAGTACAAGATCACGGTCGATCAATTGGCCACGGCGGAACAGTTGAAGTCCGGCGCAATCGCGGACCGCACCGCCAAGATCGGCACTGGCGGCACCATCACCGTGACGCTGGCCGACGGCACCAGCAAGACCATCGACGTCAGCAAGGACACTTCGCTGAACGGCATCGCGAAGGCGATCAATGCGGACGACAAAGCCGGCGTGACGGCGGCCATCCTGACCGATGGCGACGGCAATAGCTACCTGCAGCTGACATCGTCGTCGACGGGCACGAAGGCGGCGGTGACCACAATCACCTCGACCAATGCCGACATCCAGAACGCCATCGGCTACGACGCATCGGCGACGCCCACCGGCGGCATGACGCAACAGGAAGAGGCGACCGACGCGAAGGCCACCATCAACGGCGTCCAGATCGTCAGTGGCTCCAATACGCTGGACAAGAATATCGACAACGTCACCATCACGCTCAGCGACGTGACAACGGGCCCGGTGACGGTCAACGTCGCGACCGACTCCTCCGGCGTCGTCACGGCGGTGCAGGGCTTTGTCAGTGCCTACAACACCCTGCAGACGCTGGTGACGTCGCTGACCAAGTACGATCCCACGACGAACCAGGGGTCGGCGCTGACCGGCGACAGCACCACCCGTTCCATTTCGTCCACGCTATCCGGCGCGCTGCGCGTGCTGGCCTCCGGTACGGACACGCTGAAGACGATCCAGGACCTGGGCATTACCACCAACCCGAGCGACGGTACGCTGACCCTGAACCTGAATACGATCGACAGCACGCACCTGCATTCGTTGAACGACTCGCTTTCCAGCAACCCCAAGGATGTCGGCGACATCCTGACCGCCCTGGGCACCAGCCTCGGCACCGCGATCACGGGCATCCTGGGCACGGGCGGCCTGCTTGACACGCGAACGACCGGACTGACGGCGACGCAGAAGTCATTGCAGGACCAGTACGACAGCGTGAACGACCGTATCGACGCCGATATCGCCAATACCCGCGCGCAGTTCGTGCAGCTCGATGCCTTCGTCGCCCAAATGAACAGCACGAGTTCTTACCTGACGCAGCAGTTTGCCGCTCTTTCGAATTCGAACAAATAATGGCCTACGCATCCCGCCGTCCCGATAACGCCTACTCCGTGCGCTCGTACGCGGATGTAGGACTCGAAACGCAGGTGATGAGCGCCAGCGCGGAAAGGCTGATCACGCTGCTTTACACGGCCGCCCGCGCGGCCATCGGCCAGGCGCGCATCCATATCGAGCAGGGCAATGGCGCGGCGCGCGCCGCCACCCTCAGCAAGGCGATCCGGCTGGTGGACGAAGGTTTGAAGCAGGCGCTAGACCTGGAAGCCGGCGGCGAAGTCGCCGCCAACTTGAACAACCTGTACGACTATGTTCTCCGCACCCTGATCAATGCCAATCTGAAAGCAGACCCTGCGCTGCTGGAAACGGCCGACACGTTGCTCGCCCAACTTCAGGAAGCGTGGCAGACATCGGTGGATCGCCCCGGCGAAGCCGCCAGGACCTGATCCCCGCGACCCTAATAAACATCACCAGTCGCCTCCACAAGGCCATCTATGTCGTCCCAGTCCCCGCAAATCATTCTTGAGCTTTATCGCGAGATCGTCGCGATCACCGCGGCAATGCTGAATTCCGCCCGCGCTCAGGACTGGAGCAGCGTCCTGCAGTTCGGGCAAACATATTGTGAGATGGTCGAACGCCTGCGCACCATCGGTGTGACGGAGCCGCTGGACGACGCGGAACGCCGCCAGAAGCATGACATGCTCGTGCAGATCCTCGAGAACGACGCCAACACCCGCGATCTCGCGATCCCCGAACTGGCGCGCATGAGCGACCTTCTGGGCCGCATGAAACGCCAACAAGCCGCCCTCAACGCTTATGGATTCAAGGCGCCGGTGGCATGAGTGTTCCCGCCCGGCCGCCCGAAGGGAACACTCCCTCCCTCGGGGAGGATGTCGCGAAGCGACAGGTGGGTACACCCATTCGTGTTCCCGCCCGGCCGCCCGAAGGGAACACTCCCCTCCTCGGGGAGGCGCCGTGTAGCGACACGAGGGTGCGGCAATGAGCGTGGGCCCTACCGCGCTCAGTTCGCTGCTGGTGCAGCGGCTGGACGCCGTGCTGGGAACGCAGTTGGCGCAGCACGGGAACGCCAACGGGACGACCTTGCGCGACGCGGTTATTCCACCCGGCGGCGCCGATGGCCTGCGCCCGGATCCGCAGGGCCGAGGCGCCGACCAGTTGGGCAACCTGACCGGACGCGAACGCGCCGCGCTGCGCGAAGCCGCCGAACAGGCCGATCTGGCCGCCGCGCTGCGCAGCCGATTCGTCAGCACCGATACCACCCCGTCCGCCCCCACCACGTTGGGACAGACGGCGCGCGTCATCCTGACATTGCTGGCCCAGTATCCCGAAAGCGCACCCGCCCTGGCGGGTAAGGCCCCTTTATGGTCCAACGAAGAGGGACCGGATGCCGGCCGCGACGGCGCACCGCAAGGTGCCGGCGGACGTCCCGCCCACGCGGGCACGACCCAGGACGGACCGAAGGCCGTGCAGGGTCCGCCGGGCGATGATGGCGGACAGCAGGATGCCGGAGCGGACGACCCCGGAATGAACGCGTCCGCGGGATCCGCGCGCAATGCCGCGGCAGGCGGCGCGGACCAGGCCGCCGCTGCGCGGGCCGCACGGCTGCCCGCCGATGATCCAGCCGGTACGGCCGCGGCTCCACGGCAAAGCGCAGGCGCGCAGGGCGCGGATGCGGCGCGCGCGACGGCCCTGGGTACCAGCGGCCCGCAACCCGGCCCGCTAGCCCAAGCGCTGCGCCAAGCCATCGAAAACAGCGGGCTGTTCTACGAATCGCACCTGAGCGACGTCGCCTATGGGCAGCGCGGCATCGGCCAGCTGCGCGGCGAGCCGCAAGCCGCGTTGGATCCCGGGCAGGCCCAGTCCATCCAGACGCCGGTGCCCAAGCAGTCCATCCTGGCGGACAACCCCCGCTTCAACCTGCCCACCAGCGCCGCGCCCACCATGGCGCAGGCCGATGGATCGCCTGCCGGCGGTACGGTATCGACCTGGTCGGCATCCACGCCCGGCCATGCGCCCGCCCCGCCGCCCGGCATTCACCCCGATGCCACGCTGCTGGTGCGTCAGCAACTGGAGGTATTGGCCAACCAGACGCTGGCATGGGAAGGCACGGCTTGGCCTGGCACGGACATGTGGTGGGAGATCCGGCGCGAGCCGCGCGACGAAAACGCCTATGCGGCCGCCGACACGCCCGCGGGTTGGTCGACCCGGATGGTTCTGAGCATGCCTCGTCTGGGAACCGTGGAGGTCAGCCTTTCCTTGTCCGGCCAGCGGCTGGCCTTGCAGATCGTCGCGCCCGAGAGCCAGAGCGAGATCGCCGCCGGCGGCAACGACCTGCGCCACCGCCTGGAAAACGCCGGCCTGCAGCTGGCCCAATTGTCCGTCAGTGCGCACGCGCCCGAACCGGAACCCCTGCCATGAGCCAGCCTTCTTCCGCGGGCGACAATGAGGCGGCCCGCCCTGCCGCGGTCGCCCTCTCCTACCAGGATGGCGAGGCCGCGCCGCGCGTCGTCGCCAAGGGCTATGGAACGCTCGCCGACACGATCATACGTACGGCGCGCGAGAACGGCATGTACGTACATCAGTCGCCAGAACTGGTCGGCCTGTTGATGCAGGTGGACCTTGACGCGCACATACCGCCCCAGCTGTACCTGGCGGTCGCCGAGCTTCTGGCGTGGCTTTACCGACTCGAAGCAAGGCCCGACAAAGCGCTGCCGGGCATGCCACCCAACAAAATCGATTGATCTCTACGCTGGAATCGCCATGCCGTTGAAAGAGCCTGAACCGGACTTTCTGCTGACGCGGCCGGAGGAAATACGCTCCGCCATCTTCGAACTTACCCACCAGGACTGCACCACCCTGGTCCGCGACGCCGCCGATCGCGAGACCGCCATACTGGTGCTGGGCATCGACAAGCAAACCGATCATTTTTTCTGGCGCCCGCGCGATTTCGCCGGCTCGGATTTCGCCGCCAACGATAGCCGCGGCCTGCGTGTCGGCACCGTGCTGCAATTCCACGGCAACGGCTACGGCGGCGTCCAGATCCACTTCCGGGTCCCGCGCCCCGAACTGGTGCGCTTCGACGATGGCAGCGCGGCCTTCGTATCGCCCTTGCCGGAACGTGTCTCGCGCATCCAGCGGCGCAAGCTGTTCCGCGCGTCCATCATAGGCACCACGGTACGCTGCGCCGGACAATGGCGCCCGGACCCCAAGTCCAAGCCCATCCTATTCGCGGTCCGCGACATTTCGGTGGAAGGTATCGGGCTGCGGGTGGAGCGCATGGCGGCCGAGCTACCGGCCGCGGGCGCCATCATGGAAGAGGTTTACCTGGACTTCGGCGACTTCGGCAACATCACGACGGACCTGCAGGTCCGCACGGTGATCCCGTTGTCCGGCCAGCCGTTGCCGGCGGCCGACGAGAACGCGGCGGACCCGGCCTCGTCGGCGGCCACCGGCGCTGCTCCGCCCCTGCGCCCCAGCCTGAGCATCCAGGATCCGCTGACGCATATCGGCGCGGAATTCGCCGCGTTGAACGGACGCCAGGAAGCGTGGCTGCAACAGGTGGTGTGGCGCCTGGAAAAAGCGCGCACGGCAAACTGATCCAAGGCGCCTTGCGCCCGATGCCGCCCCGGCTTGGCCCGGGCGGGGCGTGCGCCCGTTCCGCCCTAAGCCGTGTCCGGCCCGTCCACCCAGGGCACTTCCCGGACTTCGGCTTCCTCGGGGGTGGTGGGGAAATAGTGCACGGCAATCTCTTCCGGGGGCATGGGTTTGCCCAGCAGCCATCCCTGCACGCGGTGGCATTGCAGCGCGTTCAGGATGGCGTACTGCCCTTCCGTCTCCACGCCTTCGGCGACGATCTCGCGATTCAGGCGGCGAGATAGTTCGACGATGGTACCGACGATGGCCTGGGCACTGGAATCGCTTTCCAGGTTGCGCACGAAAGACCGATCGATCTTGATAGTGTCGAACGGCAGCTGGCGCAGATAGCCCAGGCTGGAATAGCCGGTTCCGAAATCGTCGATGGCGATCCGCACGCCCGCGCGGCGCAATTCGGCCAGGCGCGAGATCTCGCCGCCCTCGGCCGCCACCAGCACGCCTTCGGTAATCTCCAGTTCAAGCCGTTCGGCGGCCAGCCCGGTGCGATCCAGGACGGCCCGCACATCGCGCACCAGCTGGATTTTCTCCAGTTGCACCGGTGAAAGATTGACCGACAGATACCAGGGTTCCGGCCAGGTGGCCGCCTCGGCGCAGGCGGTTTCGAGCACCCAGGCGCCCAGCGGCACGATCAGTTCCGTCTGTTCCGCCAGCGGAATGAACTGCATGGGCGCGACCAACCCTCGATGCGGGTGGTTCCAGCGCAGGAGCGCCTCGAAGCCGACCAGCGTGCGGGTACCGGCGCTGTAGATAGGCTGATAGTGGACATAAAGTTGCCCCGCTTCCTGCATGGCCTGGCGCAGGTCCTCTTCCAGGGCCTCGGAATCGGCGACCTGCGAGAGGCCGAGCACGCTCTGGCCGCTGCGCGTAATGCGCACGGCGCGCAGAATGGCTTCCGAGCGCACCAGGTGCAGTGCGAGGAAAAGCAGCAGGCCGGAAGGCACCACTACGATCAACGTAAGCAGTATCCAATGAAACCCGGCGATTTGGGCGATACCGGCATCCCATAGATACCAGACCGGCAACAGGCACATCGCCGCGATCAGCGCCATGGCTCCGCCGCCCCCCAGGGCGCCGCGCGCGCGCCGGGAGATGAACCATGTCGTCAGCAGCACGACGCCGATGATCTCGAACTGGATTACGGCTACGACAAGCAATGTAAGAGTGTCAAGCATCGCACACCGTCGACGGCGATAACGGAATTAGTCCGAAGCGTGCCGCACGGGCAGGATTCTTGCACAAAACCGGCAAGTCTCACACCGACAGGGACGAGATTTCCTTGTAAGCCGCCACAAGGCGATTGCGCACCTGCACCGCCGTCTGGAATCCGACGTTGGCTTTTTGCATATCCACGATGACGTCGTTCAAGGAAACATTGGGGGCGCCGAGCTCGAACGCCTTGGCCTGGGTCACGGCGGCAGTCTGCGCGCCGGATACCCGCTTCAGGGATCGCTGAAGCTCCGCTGCGAAACCGTCGCCAACCTGCCCCGCGCCGCCCACGCCGTCCGGCGTGCCGTCCTGCGCGACGCGAACGACCTGTCGCATCTGCTCCAGCATGTTTTCGATACCAGCCAGTCCGGCTATTGCCATGGCAACTCTATCCTTTATTGTCGGTGGCGAGAGACTACCGTCCCGCGGCCATCCTCATATGGCACAAATGAAGTCAAAAAACCCGATATTTCGGCTTCTTGACGCGCGGCTCTTGTATCGCGCAAGACATAAATGGCAAATGACGCCAAAAACCCAGGTTTTTCTGCCCTTGGGATGTCGTCCCCCCCGGCCATAATCCACGCTCCGATACCCGAAGCACGTTGCATGTGTAACTTGCCCTCCCCCCACGTACATCCCCGGAACTCGCGCCGTTTGGCGAGCGGGGGCAGCCGATGAACCAGCAGGCCACACTGACTTCGTCCCTGATGTCCCGGTTTCCCGTGCTGGAGAAGCTGCGGACCGTCCCGAAACCGCTATTGCTGGGAGCGGCGGCGGCGGTCGTCGCGCTCATCGTGGCGGCGGTGATGTGGGGACGCGACCCCAACTATAAGGTACTGTTCTCCAATCTGGACGACCGGGACGGCGGCGCCATCGTCGCCGCCCTGAACCAGATGAACGTGCCCTATCGCTTCAACGAAACCGGGACCGCGATCCTGGTGCCCGCCGAAAAAGTCTACGACGCGCGCCTGCAGCTGGCAGGACAGGGTTTGCCGCGCGGCGGTTCGGTCGGCTTCGAGCTGCTGGACAATACCCGCTTCGGCGCCAGCCAGTTCACCGAACAGATCAACTACCAGCGTGGCCTGGAAGGCGAACTGGCCCGCTCGATCGAATCCATGAACGCCGTGCAGCATGCCCGGGTGCACCTGGCACTGCCGCGCCAGACCCTGTTCGTGCGCGACCGTCGTCCTCCGACGGCATCGATCATCCTGACTTTGTACCCCGGCCGCAGTATCGGTGACTCCCAGGTATCGGCCATTTCGTGGCTGGTGGCCTCCAGCGTCCCGGAACTGACGGTCGGCAATGTGTCGATCGTCGACCAGAACGGCCGACTGCTGTCCTCGCCCAGCGGCGAAGGCCGCGGCATGGACGCCGACCAGACGCGCTACGTGCGCGAAACCGAGCAGCGCACCGTCGAACGCATCCTGGCCATCCTGAACCCCCTGGTGGGCCCGGGTAACGTCCACGCCCAGGCCAGCGTCGATATGGATTTTTCCCGGCGCGAGGAAACGTCGGAAGTCTACCGGCCCAACCAGGAACCGGGCCAGGCCGCCGTGCGCAGCCAGCAGACCAACGATTCCCAGCAGAACGGCGTCAACCCCGCCCAGGGCGTGCCCGGTGCGTTGAGCAACGAACCGCCAGCCGCCGCCCAGGCGCCCATCGCCAATCCCCCCGCGACGCAGCCGGGCCAGCGTCCCGGCCAGCCGGGCGCCCAGCAGCAGCCGGGCCAGGCCCAGGGTCAGGGCCAGGCCGGCCAGGCGCAGACCGCCACCGCCGCCCAGCAGGGTCCGTCGACCACACGCCGCGAGAACACGACCAACTACGAAGTCGATCGCACCATCAGCCATATCAAGCAGCCGGTCGGCTCGGTCAAGCGCCTGTCGGTCGCGGTGGTCATCAACTACCTGCCCGACAAGGATGGCGAGCCCAAGGCCATGCCGGCCGACCAGCTGAACAAGCTGACCACGCTGGTCAAGGAAGCGATGGGCTATTCCGAGGCGCGCGGCGACTCGCTGAACGTGGTCAACAGCCAGTTCAACGATGCCGAACCGACGACACCGTGGTGGAAGGATCCGTCCAATATATCCCTGGCCAAGACGGCATTGGGCTGGCTCGTACTCGCGATACTGGCGATATGGGTGTGGCGTTCCCTGGTGCGGCCCATCTACGAACGCTATATGAACCCGCCGATCGACCCGGAAGTGGCCGAGATCGAACGGCAGGAAGCGGTGCGCGAGGCCCAGGAGCATGCCAGGGCCAAGGAAATGGATCGTTTCGAGGACAACATGAAACGCGCCCGCGATATGGCCAGCAAAGACCCGCGCGCAGTGGCCATGGTGTTGCGTACCTGGATGAGCAAAGATGCCAAGTGATAAACCCATCGATGGCATGACCCGGGCAGCGGTGCTGCTGATGTCCCTGGGCGAGGACGCCGCGGCCGAGGTCTTCCGTTTCCTGAGCGCGCGCGAGGTGCAGCAGGTAGGCGCGGCCATGGCCCAGCTCAAGCAGGTGACGCGCGAGGACGTGGCCGAAGTACTGGAGGAATTCCGCCAGGAAGCCGATCAGTTCATCGCCGTCACGCTGGGGTCCGACGACTACATCCGCTCCGTGCTGACCAAGGCCCTGGGCAGCGACCGCGCCGCGGGGCTGATCGAGGACATCCTGGAAGCCGGCGACAGCGGCAGCGGCATCGATGCGCTGAACTGGCTGGATCCGCACATCGTGGCCGAGCTGATCGGCGACGAACACCCGCAGATCATCGCCACCATCCTGGTCCACCTGGAGCGCGACCGCGCCGCCGCCGTGCTTACGCGCCTGACGGAACGCCTGCGCAACGATGTGATGCTGCGCATCGCCACTTTCGGCGGTGTGCAGCCGGCCGCGCTGTCGGAGCTGACCGAAACGCTGAACGCCGTACTGGCGGGCCAGGGCGCCAAGCGCAGCAAGATGGGCGGGGTACGCACCGCGGCGGAGATCCTGAACATGATGAACTCCTCCGACGAGGAGACTGTCGTGGCCAGCCTGCGCGAACGCGATTCGGACCTGGCGCAGAAGATCGTCGACGAAATGTTCGTGTTCGAGAACCTGCTCGATGTCGAGGACCGCGGCATCCAGCTGATCCTGAAGGAGGTCGACAACGACACGCTGATGGTGGCGCTCAAGGGAGCCGTCGAGGATCTGCGCGACAAGTTCCTGCGCAATATGTCCAGCCGTGCGGCGGAAATGCTGCGGGAAGACCTGGAAGCGCAGGGCCCGATCCGCATGTCGAAGGTCGAGGCCGAGCAGAAGAAGATCCTGCTGGTGGCGCGCCGCCTGGCCGAAAGCGGGCAGATCGTGTTGGGCGGCCAGGGAGACGACGCGTATGTCTGAGCGCCGCGCCGTCCCCGCGTCGTCCGCCGGCGCATCGTGGCAGCGTTGGCGCCTGGCGTCGTTCGAGGAGCAGGACGCGGTCGCCAACGTGCCCGAAGTGCGACCGGACCCGGGACCGGATCCGCGCGTGGTCCGCGAGCAGGCCCGCCGTGCCGGCCACGAGCAGGGCCTGACGGAAGGCCGCGCCGAAGGCTACGACCTGGGGATCGCCGAGGGCCGTGCGCGTGGCTACGACCAGGGCCTGGAAGAAGGCCGGCAGGCAGGGCACGTGCAAGGATTGGCGGATGCCCGCAGGCAAGGCGCCGAGGAGGCCGAGCGCCTTCGCGCGATCCTGTCGGCCACGGCCTCTTCCCTGGCGCAGCTGGAAGAAAAAACGGGCCAGGCACTGCTGACCCTGGCATTGGATATTGCGCGTCAGGTCGTGCGCACGACCGTCACGACACAACCGGAGTCCCTGCTGACGGCCGTGCGCGAAGTGCTGCATATGAATCCGACCGCCAGCGCGCCCTTGCGCCTGTGGCTGCATCCGCTGGACATGGAACTGGTGCGGCTGCATCTGGCGGAGGAACTCCGGACCGGTCACTGGCGCGTCCTGGCTGACGAATCCATCACCCGCGGCGGCTGCCGCGCCGAGACGTCGCTGGGAGAAATCGACGCCACGCTCGAGACCCGCTGGCGCCGCGTGGCGGCGTCGCTGGGACGGGATATGCCCTTGGAGGCCGCCGAATGAGCGACCATCAGGCGGAGATGGCCGGTGCGGCCATGGGAGCGGTGTCCGGCGCCCCCATTCCGGTCGTGGACCGGTGGGTCACGCAACTGCAGATCGGCTCCATCCGTGCCAACTCCACCGACCCCTGGCTGGCAACGGGCCGGGTCACGCGGGCCACAGGCCTGGTGCTCCAGGCCACCGGCCTGCGCCTGCCGGTGGGCGCCGTCTGCCGCATCGAGATCGCGCCCGGCCATGACCACTGGGCCGATGCCGAAGTGGTCGGCTTCGACGGCCATACGCTTTACCTGATGCCGCAATCCGATATCTCGGGCCTGCCGCCCGGCGCCCGCGTGGTGCCCGGCGAACCTCCGCTGCAGCGGCAGATTCCCCTGCCCCGCAAGGCCGTGCTGAATGGCAATGCCAAACCGGCGTTGGGTCGCCACCTGCCCGTGGGCAATGCCTTGCTCGGCCGGGTGCTGGATGGCGGCGGGCGGCCGCTCGACGATCTCGGCCCGCTGGTCCACGCTGACCAGGCGCCCTTGTCGGCGATTCCCATCAATCCCTTATCGCGCGCGCCCATCGATACGGTGCTCGACGTCGGCGTGCGTGCCATCAACGGCCTGTTGACGGTCGGCCGTGGCCAGCGCATGGGCCTGTTCGCGGGTTCCGGTGTCGGCAAGAGCGTGCTGCTGGGCATGATGGCGCGCTATACGAAAGCCGACGTTATCGTGGTGGGACTGATCGGCGAACGCGGCCGGGAAGTGAAGGAATTCATCGAACACAACCTGGGCCCCGAAGGGCTGGCCCGCTCCGTCGTCGTCGCCGCGCCGGCCGATGTATCGCCGCTGCTGCGCCTGCAAGGCGCCGCATATGCGACGCGCATCGCCGAACACTTCCGCGACCAGGGACTGGATGTGCTGCTGATCATGGACTCGCTGACGCGCTACGCCATGGCGCAGCGGGAAATCGCGCTGGCCATCGGCGAACCGCCGGCCACCAAGGGATATCCGCCATCCGTCTTCGCCCGCCTGCCGGCGCTCGTCGAACGCGCCGGCATGGGATCGCCCGGCCCCACCGGCAAGGCCGGATCCATCACCGGCTTCTACACGGTGCTTGCCGAGGGCGACGACCAGCAGGATCCCATCGCCGATTCGGCACGGGCCATCCTGGACGGCCACATCGTCCTGTCGCGCCATCTGGCCGAAGCCGGCCACTACCCGGCGATCGACATCGAGGCATCGATCTCGCGCGCCATGAACTCGCTCATCACGACGGAACAATTCGCCGTGGTGCGCCGCTTCAAGCAGGTTGTCTCGCGCTACCAGCGCAACCGCGACCTGATCGCCGTGGGCGCCTACGCCCCCGGCCACGATCTTGCCCTGGACGACGCCATCGCGCGCTATCCAAGGCTCGAAGCCTTCCTGCAGCAGAACGTCGGCGAGAAAGTGGACTACGCCACCGCCATCGCCCAATTGCAATTTACCCTCCAGACAGGTGAATCGCATGCCTAGCCAACTCCCGCTGGATACGCTGATCTCGCTGGCCAAGGATCACACGGACGAAGCCGCCAAGCAGCTCGGCGGCCTGCATGTCGCGCGCAACAATGCCGAACAGCAATTGAGCATGCTGAACGACTATCGCGCCGACTATCTGCAACGCCTGCAGAACGCCATGATGACCGGCATGTCCGCGGCCGACTGCCACAACTACCAGCGCTTCATCGCCACACTGGACGACGCGATCGACCAGCAACGCGCGGTACTGGAACAGGCGGCGGTGCATCTGGAAGAAGGCAAGGAACGGTGGCGCGAGGAGCGCCGCAAATTGAATTCCTTCGACGCGCTGGCGCAGCGCCGCCAGCAGGTACTGGCGCGCGAGGACGCGCGCCGGGAACAACGACTGAATGACGAGTATTCCGCGCGCCTGGTTCGGGGCGGCGGAGGACTGCATTGAACAAAAGGATGCCCACCATGACCTCCCCGCTTGCCATGCTTGCCGTGGCCACGCCTTCGGGCAAGGCCGCCGGTACTTCCGCATCCGACGGTCGCGGACCGCGCGACGGCAACGACGCATCCCGTTTTTCCGACGTCATGGCGCGCCAGCGCGCGAGCCAGGATGCCGCTGCGGCGTCCGCGGACGCCGGCCCTCCGGCCACGGCGGATGCACCGGCCACCGATCCAAAGAATGGGGCCACGCCGTCGAAGGACGGCGCAAGCGTGGACGCCGGCCAGAAGGACGACGACAAAACCGCTGGCGAAGCTTCCGCCGACGCCGCGCCGTCGTTGGCGCAGCAGGCGCTGGCCATCGCGACGATGTCCATGCAATTGCAGGGCGGACAGCCTGACGCCGCCCAGGCGGGTACGGCGGGCCAAGGCCCCGCGCGCGCCGCCGATACCGGCGGCGCCGCTGCCGCCGGCACCGGAGGCATGACATCGCCGGCGCCATCCGCGCAGTCCCTGCCGGCCATATCCGCCGCCGCGACGGACGGGCCGGTCGCAACGGCGCCCACCGATGAGCCCGCCGCGGCGCAGGCGGGCTCGCCCGCCCTGGCCGGCACGCCCGACCCGGCCGCCGGCCAGGTACTGGGCAGCAACACGTCGACGGCGCCGCGCACCGCGACGCCGGGCGCGCATCAGCCCGTGCCGGGCACCCAGGGCCGGCATGCGAACGGCAGAACGGCCGAACCCGCCGGCACCGCTGGCGCCAGCGCCATGGACACGGGTGCCGGCGAGACGCGCGCGAGCATCCAGGACGATGCGCCCGTCAACCCCGCCGAGGGCAAGTCTGGCGCGGCCGACAAGGAAAGCATCGCCGACGCCACCGCCACGGCGCCGCGCGGCACCGCCCATGCGCCGCAGGCCGACATGACGCAAGCGCTGGCCAATGCCTGGCAGGCCCTGGCGGCCCCGGCCGGGACCAGCGCCGCACCTGCCCCGGCCATCCAGACCCCGGTCGGACAGCCGCAGTGGGGCGCGGAACTGGGCGGCCAACTGGTGCTGATGACGCATCGGGCGGGCAACGATTCCCACACCGCCGAACTGCGCCTGGATCCGCCCGACCTCGGTCCGCTGCGCGTGACGATCAAGCTCAGCGACGGTGTGGCCGAGGCCTCTTTCGTATCGGCGCACGCCGCGGTGCGTCAGGCGGTGGAATCGGCCCTGCCCCAGTTGCAGCAGACGCTGGCGCAGGCCGGCATCTCGCTGGGCCAGGCCAATGTCAGCGACCATGGCGCCCAGGCCGGCTTCGGCGGCATGCACCAGGGTAGCGACCGTCCGGGCCAGGGCGCCGGGCAAAGTGCCCCGTCGCGGGCCGATACCGCCGACACGGTGCAAATCGCGATCCCCAGCGCGCGGCGCGCCAACGCCGGCCTGGTCGATACCTTCGCATGAAGCCTGGCCGGGCATCACGCGCCGGGCGCCGCGCGACCTCCACGGGAGGCTTCCCAGCAATAGGCGGAGATACCCAGTTTTCGCCCTGTTTTTCCCTTAGGTCCTGGCCCCACAAGTCAGGCAAAATGCACTCGGATATTCCCTATCCGTTTTCCCGGTAAATCAACCACCATCAAAGATGGCGACATCCAAAACCTCCACCCTGCCGTCGCGGAGTACCCTGCCGATGCGCAACAGCGGCTCGTCGCGGTTCCTGCGCCCGATCATCGGCCTGCTGGTACTCCTGATCGTCGCCGCCGCCAGTGTCGCCACGACCTGGATGATTACCACCCGCTCACAACGCAGCGCGGCCAACTCCGCCGTGCAGATCAACGTGGGGCAGCCGCAACAGGCGGCGCCGGCGGGCGCCACGCCGACGACCTTCGTCGCGCCGCCGCAAACGCCGCAGGCGGTGCCCGCCCCCATCTTCATTCCCATCACGCCCTTTACGGTGACGCTGCAGAGCCCCGACCGCGAACGCCTGGTCCATATCGCCATGACGCTGCGCGTGTCCGACGAACAGTCGCGCCAGCGTATCGAGAAATACATGCCGGAAGTGCGCAGCCGCGTCCTCATGCTGCTGTCGGCGCAGACGCCCGAGAGCGTGCAAAGCCCGCAGGGCAAGGTCGATCTAGCCAACGCGGTGATGAAGGTCGTCAACCGGCCTTTTGCCCCCCTGCCCGACGGACAGTTCGTCACCGACGTCCTGTTCACCGAATTCGTGGTGCAATAAGCATGGCATACGAGGCGTTCCTATCGCAGGACGAAGTAGACGCCCTGCTGGCGGGCGTCACCGGCGAAAGCGACGGCAAGGAAACCAGTCAGGAAAGCCAGGACGGCGTACGCGCCTACGACCTGAGCTCGCCCGAACGCGTCGTGCGCCGGCGCATGCAGACGCTCGAACTGATCAACGAGCGTTTCGCGCGCCACATGCGCAACGTGCTGTTGAACTTCATGCGCCGCAACGCCGACATCACGGTCGGGTCGATCCGCATACTGAAGTACGCGGATTTCGAGCGCAACCTGCCCGTGCCCAGCAACCTGAACATGGTGCAGATGAAGCCGCTGCGCGGCACCGCCCTGTTCAGCTACGACCCCAACCTGGTCTTCCTGGTCATCGACAGTCTGTTCGGCGGCGATGGCCGCTACCATACCCGCGTCGAGGGCCGTGACTTCACCACCACGGAACAACGCATCATCCGGCGCCTGCTGAACCTGACGCTGGAAAGCTACGGCAAGTCCTGGGAAGCGGTCTATCCGGTCGAGTTCGAATACGTGCGCTCGGAAATGCACACGAAGTTCGCCAGCATCACCGGCTCGAACGAAGTCGTCGTGGTAACGCCCTTCCACATCGAGTTCGGCGCCACGGGCGGCGACCTGAACATCTGCCTGCCCTATTCCATGATCGAACCGGTGCGGGACATCCTGATCCGCCCTCTGCAGGAAACCACGCTCGAGGCGGTGGACCAGCGCTGGGCCCGGCAGTTGTCGCGCCAGATCCGCAGCGCCGACGTGGAACTGATCGCCGAGTTCGCGCGCATCCCGTCGTCGATACGCGAATTGATGAAGATGAAGGTCGGCGACGTGCTGCCGGTCGAAGTGCCGGAAACCGTCGTGGCCCACGTGGACGCCGTGCCCGTCATGGAATGCGGATACGGCGTGTTCAACAACCAGTACGCGCTGCGCGTACAGAAACTGCTTACCCCTGTGGATCCCGAGAACGAGGCCCCCGACCATGACTGATCAGAACGCCGAGCGGCCCGATCAAAGCAAGCCCGCCGCGGGCAGCGCCAGCGACGACTGGGCCGACGCCCTGGCCGAGCAGTCGCGCACCGCCCCGCCCACCCAGGCCGACGGCCTGAAACCCGCCGACGATTGGGCGGATGCCCTGGCCGAGCAGACCGCCGCTTCGACGCCCGCCGCCACCGCGCCGGCCGCTTCGGCCGCCAAGCCTGCCGCCGCGTCGGTTTTCAAGCCGCTGACCGGCTCCAGCGAGAAGTCGACCGCCGACATCGACCTGATCATGGACGTGCCGGTGCAGCTGACGGTGGAGCTGGGCCGTACCCGCCTGACCATCAAGAACCTGCTGCAACTGGGACAGGGATCGGTGGTCGAGCTCGACGGCCTGGCGGGTGAGCCGATGGACATTTTCGTCAACGGCTACCTGATCGCCCAGGGCGAAGTCGTCGTCGTGGACGACAAATACGGCATCCGCCTGACCGACATCATTACGCCGGCCGAGCGCATCAACCGACTGAACGGCCGGCGCTGAAACCGCCATGGCCGACGCCGCTTCCTTCCGTGTCATCGTGGGCCTGGCCGTCGTCGTCGCGGCGATCCTCGCCTGCGGCTGGCTGGCGCGCCGCGCGGGCCTGGCCGGACGCGCGACCGGAGGCACGATGCGCATCGTCGATAGCCTGAACCTGGGACCGCGCCAGCGCATCGTGCTGGTGGAAGTGGCGGACACCTGGGTCGTGGTCGGCGTGACCGCGGGCCAGATGAATCCCTTGCACACGCTTCCCGCCGGCGCGACCGTGCCGGCGCCCCAGGCGCCCACCGCCCTGGTGGCCTCTTTCCTGGCGCGCCGGAGCGGCAAGCCCGCGGAAACCGCGCCCGGACGCACCGAAGCGACGCCGTCCGGACTGCCGGAGGACGCGTCCTTCGCCAGCAGACTGGGCCAGGCGCTGCGTCGGGGCTGATACGGCTGGATGTCCCCATGACACGTTTATTCCGCGCGCGGTTCGGCGAAGCAGGCGCCCTGCGCCATGTGCTGACGATCCTCGCATTGCTGGCCGTGGCCTGCCTGCCCCTGGCGGCGTCGGCGCAGGCCACCCTGCCGGCGCTGACCGCGACCCCCGGCCCGAACGGCAGCGAAACGTATTCGCTCAGCGTGCAGACGCTGCTGATGCTGACGTCGCTGACCTTCATCCCGGCCGCGCTGCTGATGATGACGGGCTTTACCCGCATCATCATCGTGCTCGGCTTGATGCGCAACGCGCTCGGCACGCAGAGCACGCCGCCCAACCTGGTCCTGGTAGGATTGGCCCTGTTCCTGACGGCCTACACGATGTCGCCGGTATTCGACCAGATCTACAAGGACGCCTACCAGCCGCTGTCCAATGGCGCGATTTCGTTCGAGACCGCCATCGACCGGGGCTCGCAGCCGCTGCGCACCTTCATGATGCACCAGACCCGCGAAACGGATCTCTCCCTGTTCGCCAACCTGACCAACCAGCCGCCGCTGGACGACCCGTCGGCGGTACCGATGAAGATCCTGGTGCCGGCCTTCATCACCAGCGAACTGAAGACGGCGTTCCAGATCGGCTTCACCATCTTTATTCCATTTCTGATCATCGATATGGTCGTGGCCAGCGTCCTGATGGGCCTGGGCATGATGATGGTGCCGCCGATTTCGGTGTCGCTGCCGTTCAAGCTGATGTTGTTCGTGCTGGCCGACGGTTGGCACATGCTGCTGGGGTCGCTGGCCCGCAGCTTCTACCAGTAACCGGAGGCCATGGCATGGATGCCGAAACCGTAATGACGATGACGTACCAGGCCATGCGCATGATCCTGATCGTGGCCGGGCCCCTGCTCCTGGTTACGCTGCTGGTCGGCCTGTTGATCAGCGTGTTCCAGGCCGCCACGCAGATCAACGAGATGACGTTGTCCTTCATCCCCAAGCTGGTGGCCGTTGCCGCCACGCTGATCCTGCTGGGTCCCTGGCTGCTCGGCATGATGACGGACTACATCCGCCAGATCATGAACCAGATTCCCAACCTGGTGTCGTGACGCGCGCCCGGTCCCTCGCGCCATGATCAACTTTACGCTGGATCAGTGGTATGGGTGGATCAACACATTCCTGTGGCCCTTCGCGCGCCTGCTGGCATTGATCGGGGTCGCGCCGCTGCTCGGCGAAACCGCCGCGCCGCGCACGACCAAGATCGGGCTGGCCGCCGTGCTGGCGGTGGTGATCACACCGTCGCTACCGCCCATGCCGGCGGTGCCGCCCGGATCGCTGGCGGGACTGTGGATCCTGGCGCAGCAGATTTTCATCGGGATTGCGATGGGCTTCTGCATGCGCATCTGCTTCGCGGCCGTGCAGACGGCCGGCGATTTCATCGGCCTGCAGATGGGCCTGTCGCTGGCAACCATCTTCGACCCCACGACGCAGGCCAACACCGAAGTCCTGGCGCGGCTTTTCAACATCCTGGCCATGTTGATTTTCTTGAGCGTGAACGGGCATCTGATGATGCTGGCCATGCTGATCAAGACCTTCACCATTCTGCCGATCGGTACGCCGTCGCTCAACCCGGAAGGCTGGGCCGTCCTGGCGCAACTGGGCAGCAAGGTCTTTTCGTCAGGCCTGCTGCTGGCCCTGCCCCTGATCTCCGCATTACTGGTGATCCAGCTGGCCATGGGCATCCTGAACCGCGCGGCGCCGCAGCTGTCCGTGTTCGCGGTCGGTTTCCCCATCACGCTGATCTCCGGCGTGATCCTGCTTGCGGTTGCATTGCCGCAGAGCACGGGATTCCTGAGCGCGCTGTTCCAGGAAGGCGTGAACGTCATGGAGCGGGTAGCCGGATTGCTGGCCGGGACCTAGTATCGCCGGCTATACGGCAGGGCACGGCCGGCGGCCTGCGCGACATCGCGCGATCCAAATAAACGGAAGGACCGTGGCCACGAAGGCCGGGAGCGGGCAATCCGTGGATATCCGTGGATATCCGCGCAAACAGCTGGAATGCGCGACGCCGATCGGCGGCAATCGGGCCCGTGGCACGCGTCCGATAAAAAAGGGCGGCCTTGAGGCCGCCCTTGCATATTGCGTACCGGTTTATCAGTGGCTGACCAAGGGTTGCGCGAACGCCGGGCCACCCGCCAGCTGCTGCGCCGACACGTCGATGACCTGGCCTTCGTTGATCTTGAAGACCGCCACCGCCTCGGCCAGGCGCTGCGCCTGTTCCTGCAGCGAGCCGGCCGCCGCGGCCGCCTCTTCCACCAGCGCCGCGTTCTGCTGCGTCACTTCGTCCATCTGCGATACCGCGCGGTTGACCTGGTCGATGCCGCTGGATTGCTCCTCCGACGCCGCCG
>NZ_JBMQQZ010000013.1:0-2878 GCF_057362025.1 Bordetella sp.
CCATCCCATGCGCCGTTGCGTTGAGCGGTGCTGTTGGCGGGTGGTTTGCTAGTGCCGTCCGTCGGGGGTGGTGCCTGTCGGGGCCAGCCCGTTGGAGCCGCGCGAAGGAATCCGTAGGCAGGACGGCCGGGCAAAAAACCCGCAAGAAAACCACCGCCACTTCGGCAGCCGTACGAAGATGACGAAGCGGGAGTCCGGCGCGAAGGCGCCGGACCGGCTCCTCCGGGCTGGCCCCGACAGGCACCACCCCCGACGGACGGCACTAGCAAACCACCCGCCAACAGCACCGCTCAACGCAACGGCGCATGGGATGGCCTTATTCCAGCCCCGCCAGGCGCAGTTCCGCGCACAGCCCGCCACCTTCGCGGTTGCGCAACGTCAGCGTCCCGCCCGTCACCGCGGCCAGTTGGCTGGCGATGGCCAGCCCCAGCCCGGTTCCGCCGGTATCCCTGTTGCGCGAACCCTCCAGGCGATAGAACGGCTGCAGCACGTCTTCCAGCCTATCGTCCGGAATCCCCGGACCCCGGTCCAGCACCGACACCGTCAGGCTGCCGTCGTCACTCGGTTCCACGTGGACCTCGGCTCTGCCGCCTCCGTATTTCAGGGCGTTGTCGATCAGGTTCCCCAGCAGGCGCCGCAGCGCGTGCGGACGCGTCAGCATCGGGCCGCTGCTGGAACCGCTCAGGCTGACATCCTTGCCCGTGTCCTGGTAATCGCAGGTCAGGCTGTCCAGGAAGGCGCAGATATCCAACCGCGCCGGTTTCTCCAGCGCCCCGTGCGCCGTGCGCGCGTACGCCAATCCTTCGCGCACGAGACGCTCCACTTCGTCCAGGTCCTGCGCCAGCTTGGTTTTGTCCGGGGACTCGTCCATCAGCTCCGAACGCAGCTTCATGCGCGTGATGGGCGTCTGCAGATCGTGCGAAATGGCGCCGAGTATGCGCATGCGTTCCGCCAGGTGCGCGGCGATGCGGTCCTGCATGGCATTGAAGGCGGTCGCCGCGTGCGCGACTTCCATGGGCCCTTGCTCGTCCAGCCGCGGGCCGGTCTTGTTCGGGTCCAGGGTATCGGCGGCATGCGCCAGGCGCGTCAGCGGCCGCACGGCCAGGCGTACGGCATACCACACGCATCCGACCAGCAACAGCAATTGCACTGCCAGTACCAGCGGCAGCCACATCGCCAGCGGCATCAGCGACAGATGGATGTCCAGGGTGACCGGGCTGCCGTCGCGCAGGTGCATCATGGCCTGGATATGCTTGGGATCGCTGGCCATCGCGCGCACGGCAACGTCGCGGCCGGGCAGGGCGTCGCGGATCCGGTCCGCCGCGGATTGTCCGGCGGAGTTCGTCACGGGCCGGTCGGCCACGCCCTCGCGCAGCAGGTAGACCCGGTTGGCCGTGCTCAGGCGCGGCAGCCAGGCGGGCCGTTCGTCCGGCGGCAGGCGATCCAGGATATCCATGGCGATGGAGACATCGCTGCCCAGGGCACCCAGCATCATGGACTTGCCGGCTTCGTAGCGTTCGTAGAACAGCAGGGCCAGCGACAGGGCCTGGGCCACGGCCAGGCCCACCAGGAAAATCACGAACAGCCGCACCACCAGGGTACGTGGCCATAGGGCAAAGCGTTGCACGGCGCTGGGAGCGGACATCGCGGCGGTCCCGTTCATGTGTTCTCTTCGGTGACTTCGACCGTGGCGGCGAAGACATAGCCTTCGCTGCGGACGGTCTTGATGTACATAGGCTCGCGCGCATCCTCGCGCAGGCGCTGGCGCAGGCGGCTGATCAGCAGGTCGATGGAGCGTCCGAAGACGTCGGCATCGCGGCCCTGGGTAAGGTTCAGCAGCTGGTCGCGCGTCAGCACCCGCTGCGGATGGTCCAGGAATACGCGCAGCATCCGGTACTCGGCGCCACTGAGGGAGACCACCGTGCCGCTGCTGTCCAGCAGATGGCGCGCCGTGGTGTCCAGCCGCCAGTCGCCGAAGCGGATCTGCCGGCCCGCCTCCGTGACCTGGAAGTTGGGCGGCAGCATGCGTGTGCGGCGCAGCACGGCCTTGATGCGCGCCAGCAGTTCGCGCGCGACGAAGGGTTTGACCAGATAGTCGTCGGCGCCCATTTCCAGGCCCAGGACGCGGTCCATATCGTCGCTGCGCGCGGTCAGCAGCACGATGGGAATGCGTTTGTGCTTGCCGCTGCGCAATTCGCGGCACAGGACCAGGCCGTCGTCGCCGGGCATCATGATGTCCAGCACGATCAGGTCCACGGCGCTGCTTTCCAGCAGCGTGCGCATCTGCCGCCCGTCGGCCGCGAAAGTGACGTTCAGGCCGTTCTTCTTCAGGAAGTTGCCGGCCAATTCGCGGATCTCGCGATCGTCGTCGACGATCATGATGTGATCGACATGGTCCATCTGCGGTGCCTTTATCGTTGGCCTGGTGGAAGCGGACACGGGCCGCCGTCCGGAAGAGTGTATTTAAAATCCGCGCCGCCGGCGTTCGGGGCCGTCCAGGCGATCCTTATCGTCGCGTCGCTCCCGGCGATCGCGAAGGTGCGGTACGCCGTTATCGACGATCAGCGGGCAGGGGCCGGGCCGCAGCGCCTCGGCGCCCAGGCCGCCCAGCATCAGCAGCAGGGTGGATATCCAGCGTTTCATGGTTGCGGCGCGACGGCTATGGATGTCGCGTTCGAGAGGGGCGCGGCAAGGCAGGGCGCCGGTATGGCGGTGGGCGGTCATCGCGATGCTCCTAGGCGAGTGGCCCGTGCCGCTTCCGGTCGGGAGCGGCACGGGCGTTCCGCTGTGTCCGGTACGCGATCTGGTCGTTCCGGCAGCGTCGATGCCCGCTTTATACCGTCCGCGGACGCGCCGTTTGTGTCGTACTGTATATGCC
>NZ_JBMQQZ010000014.1:0-7749 GCF_057362025.1 Bordetella sp.
GCTGTCAAATCAAGCTCGCTTCGACTTCACACCCCGCACACTCGACAACCTGGCTTCACCTTCCCGCCTTCACTCATCGCCCACCGCGACTCCCAAAGCGGCATCGGAATCACCCGCGCCAGCAGTCCGTTCGGAACCGCCGCCGTGGTGCTTCCGCGTCGCCGGTGTCGTGACCGGTTCGCGAACAGCGAAGGGGCGCGACTATAGCACACGCGCGATGGTGTCGGGGGTGCACGACTATTGATTCCGCATTGCAGACTTGGCGCGGAAGATTCCGCATCCAAGATTCCGCATACAACGTCCAGCATGGAAGAGCCGGCGGGCAAGGTCGCATGGGATACGCGTACGTGGATAGGCTTACGCTTGTATAGCCAAGCCGACAAAGCGAAGCGTGGCTACGGGGAAACACTGTTCCCGCGCGCTATCCCACGACATCGATGCTTGGCACAAAAGGCGCGTGGATCCGCACGCGAGCGAAGATCGCCCGTTTCAGATCGATGTAGGCGCGCACCCGCCACAATATGGATCCGATAGACCCGCTGTTCCTTTCGCGACGCACTCTCTGAGCCGGCGCGATATATCTGTATGGGACAGACCTGGAGACCTGCATGAACACCCCCCGTTTGCCCCGCGTTCCCTTGCTGGAACCCGCGCAGATGAGTCCCGAACAGAAGCGCATCCATGATGTGATCACTGCCGGACCTCGCGGACAGGTGCGCGGGCCGCTGGGTGTCTGGCTGCACCGTCCCGCGATGGCCGAGCATGCGCAGGCCCTGGGCCAGTACTGCCGCTATGAAACCAGCCTGCCCACGCGGCTATCGGAATGGGCGATCCTGATCATGGCTCGCCACTGGGGCTCGGAGTATGAGTGGTGGGCCCACAAGCCCCGGGCCATCAAGGCCGGCGTGAGCGAAACGATGATCGCTGCCTTGCGCGACGGCACGCCAATCGAATACGCGCATGCGGACGAAGCGCTGATCCACGAATTCCTGAAGGTACTGCACGAAACCCGCCGGACCCCGCAGGAACTGTACGACCGCATCGTGCATGTGCTGGGGGAATCCGGCGTTATCGACCTTGTGAGCATCGCCGGCTACTACACGTTGATCGCCATGACGCTGGGCGCTTTCGATATCCAGCCACCGGAAGGGACGTCTGCCGAATTGGGCTGAATGGCGGGAATCCGGCCGCCGTGTGCGGCGCGAGCCGCACACGGCCTTCGGCTTACCAGTAATAGAGCATGAGCGCGTTGGCCCGGCTGAGTTCGAATTCCCGCAGCGCCTCGGCTTCGGCCAGCATGTCCGGCGACGCCCCCATGTCGACCAGATCTGCAGTGCTGTACTGGCGCAGATCCAGAACGGTATTCGGCGCGGACCAGCTCTTCCACAGGGCTGCGAACGGCGCCGCCAACAGGCCACCGAGCATACGCCAGACACCGGGGCGCTCCGCAGCAACGGGGGCAGCGCCGACCACGGGGGTAGAGATATCGGACATTGAAGGGCTCCTCAATAAGAACACAAAAGGGTGTCGTTAAAACCGTCCCGCTGCACCGCCGGTGGACAAAGCGTCTTTCGCGGATGCACCATCCCCGAAGACGCCATTCACATCGGGCAACAGGCGGCTGGAAGTCACCCCCGCACGCGCGCCGGTTCCGTCGGGGCAGACGGCGCAAACGCAACCGGACTGAATAACCGGCAAGCCTGCGCATCCCAACGCAACAAGAGAGGCCGTTATCCGCGCTCGATTCCGGCGATCGCCCCCCTGCGATCCCGTTGTCGAATCGATGCCTCCACCGCTGGACGATTTCTTGCCCCGATCAGACGGCCGTCTGCCCAGTCGGTGGGACACGCATGGCACTCTCGCCCGGCGGCCTGCCCTGCCGGGTGGATAAGCCGCGATCGCGCTTCGTGCGACGGTGGTTAGAATATCGAACCAGTATCTGGACTGGAATCGATCTTTTTTGGTCAAACTGGTCAGTTTTTCTAACCATCACGCACCCATGGCCCGCTTGCCCTTGAATACGCTGCCGGTCTTCCGCACTGTCGCGGAAACCCAGAACCTGCGCGCTGCCGCCGATGCGCTGCACCTGACGCATAGCGCCGTCAGCCAACAGATCCGTTTGCTGGAGACCCGGCTGGGCCATGCCTTGTTCGACCGGCGCGGACGGCGGGTCATCCTGAACTCGTCAGGCGCGGCCCTGCTGCGCAGCGTCCAGACCGCCCTGGCGCTCCTGGACGAAGGCGTCCAGTCAGCCGCCGCGGCGGCGGGGTCGTCGGCGCAGAGGCTGCGTATCAGTGTGCTGCCCTCCTTCGCGCAACGCTGGCTGCTGCCGCGCATGGGGCGATGGCGCGAAAAGCACCCCGGCCTGGCCCTGGAAATCGAAACCTCGCAACAGGTGGCGGATCTACAACGCGAAGGTTTTCATGCGGCCCTGCGGCAGGGCCTGGGCAATTGGCCCGGACTGGCGGCCGAACGCCTGTTCGATGGATCGATGTCCATGATTCTGGTGGGGAACCCGGCCACGGCGCGCAGGCTGGCCGGCGCGCCGCCGGAGGCCTACCTGGATGAGCCATTGCTGGGCGAAAGCGCCTTATGGGAGCACTGGCTGGCGGCCGCCGGGCTGCGCCGCAAGGTGACGCCGGTGGCGGTGTTCAACGATGCGGGTCTGTTGCTTTCGGCGGTGGAGCAAGGACTAGGGCTTGCCGTGGTACGCGAACTCCTGGCCGCCGATGCGTTGCGGGATGGGCACTTGGTTCGGCTGTCGCCCATTTCGGTGGACTACGAAGGCGCGCGCGCCTATCACCTGGTGTATCCCCCCGCCCTGCGCGACTGGCCGCCGCTGCAGGCGTTACGGACGTGGATGCATGACGAACTGGAAGTCTCGCGGCTGGAACTGCTCAGGGAGCAAAGTCCGTGAACGCGGGTTCATGCCGCCTCCCCGGCGCGGAAACCGCCCCGGGCATCCCGCCGCACACGGGCAAGCGCGGCGCGACGATCGCCGCGTTGCCCCCCGCCCTGGGCGGGGGCACTCGAGCGTCCACCGTCCCTAGGCAGCATCGAGCTCCGGATAGTGGCGGAATATTCCGTCGCCATAGGGCAGGCGGCGTTCGCTGGACAGGTAGTCCCGCAATTCCGGCAGCGCGGCCACCCGCTCGTACAGACGCCGGACCTTCGGGTACTGTCCCGCCAGGGTGGCCATGCGCTTGGGGAAGGCGAAGCGCAATCCGTCGATCAGCTGGAATAGCGAGAGGTCGGCGTAGGTCCATTTTTCGCCGCCCGCCAGCCACAAGCCTTCGTGCACCAGGACGCGTTCGAACCAGGCCAGGAACTTGGGAATACGCTCCTCGCGGAAATGCTTCGCGCGGCGCGCGGCCTCTTTTTTCTGATCCTCGTAATAGAGGCTGTTGGCGATGGGATGGTGTACGTCGTGCGCCTCGGCGACGAGATCGGCGATGGTGAGCTGTATCTGGTGCACCCAAAGGCGGCCGGCCAGGTCTTGCGGCGCCAGGCCATGCTTTTCGCCCAGGAAAAGCAGGATGTTGGCCGTCTGGCCGACGGATATGCCTTCGCCGACCAGGTAAGGCGGCGCAAAAGGCGGATGGTGATCGCGAGTCTTCATGTCCCGTACGATGGCCGCATCGCCGCCGGGTTCGCGCGCCCTGTCCCGATACGGAATGCCGGCAGCTTCCAGCGCCAGACGCACGAACTCGCCGCGCCCCGGAATGCCGTCCCAATACCATAGGTCGTAAGGTGCCATCGATGCATCTCCAACGGGAAAGACGACGCTTAGCAAACGCTGTACCCGTTGCCGGGAGGGAGCCGCCGCGCCCGTCAGCGCTGGACGATACGCCGCGCGCCGACGATGCGCTCGGCCAGCACCAGGATCAGGATGATCATCATGACCTGCAGCGCCGATGCGGCGGCCACAACCAACTGGCTACCCTGGAATTGAAGATAGCTGAATATCTCTATGGGCAGCGTGACGATGCCGGGTCCGGTAAGAAACAGCGCGGCGTTCAATTCACCGAAAGAGACGATGAAAGCAAACAGCCAGCCCGATAGCAGTGCCGGCCAGATAATGGGCATGGTGATCAGGAGGAAGGACTTGACCGGGCCGGCGCCCAGGCTTTGGCCGGCTTCCTCCAGCGCGGTATCGAAGGCCTGCAGCGCCGCGACGATGGTGCGGAACGCATAGGGCAGGCATACGACCACATGGGCGATCAGCAACCCTGGCAGTATGGAAACACCCAGGGTGCGGTACAAAAGCAGCAGAGCCAGCCCCAGGATGATGGTGGGAAACACCAGCGGCGCCATGAAAAGCATTTGCAGCAGATTGGGCAGCCAGCCGCGCCGACGCGACGCATAGATCGCGGCCAACAAGCCGAGCAGGCCCGCCAGCGTGGCGGAAACGAAGGCCAGCCATAGGCTCAGGCCGAAAGCCTGGCGCATTTCGGGGATGGTGAAGAATGCCTGGAACCAGCGCAGGGAAAGGCCGGGCGGGGGAAATACCAGCGTATCGGCCGCGCTGAAAGCGAACAGGAAGATGACGAGGATCGGCCCAAGGATCAGTACCAGCGCGATACCGGTGACGAGGCGCAACAGGAATCGGCCGGCACTCATGCGCCCTTCCCCTGCACTCTTTGCGGTCGCATCAGGACCTGGATGACGACCGCGATAGCCAGCGCGATAGCCAGCAGCACGAAGGACAGGGCCGCCGCGCGAGGCCAGCGGAACGTCGCCGCGCTATCGAAGACCAGGCTCACCAGCAGCTTGAAGCGCGGGCCGCCCAATAGCGCGATGGTAACGTAGGCGCTAAGCATCAGGAAGGTGACCAGCATCAGCCCCGACGTCACGCCCGGGCTGGACAGCGGTAGCGTGACACGGAAGAACGTCTGCCACGGTCCGGCGCCCAAGGATTGGGCGGCCTCGGTATAGCGCTGGTCGATCGCCGTGAGCGAATTCGTGATGGACACGACCATGAAGGGCAGCAGGATGGTCAGCAGGCCTATCACCACCGCCTCGAATGAGTACAAAAACTGGATCGGCCGGTCAGTCAGGCCCGCTTCGCGCAGGGTCACACTGAGTATGCCCGTGCGCCCGAGGATGCTGACCCAGCCATAGGCGCGCACGACGTTGCTGACCATCAGCGGGAACATCATCAACAGCAGCATGACCATGCGGCCGCGCGGGGACAGGCGGGATGCGTACAGCGCGACGGGATAGCCCAGCAGCAGGCAGGCGATCAGCACCACGCCCGTGGCCAGCAGCGTGCGTTGGATGATGAGCAGATAGAAGGGATCGGTGGCAACCTCCACATAGTTGCGCAGCGTCGGCTCCAGCTCGTACAGCGAGGTCTGCGAGTTCGTCATGAAGCTGACGAACAGCAGGTATGCCAGCGGCAGGACGAAAAAGACCAGCAACAGCAGCACCGGCGGCGCCGCGACCGCCCACATCAATCCGGTGCGCGGCAGCAGGCGGCGCGGCGTGGGCTCGCCATCCGGACGGCCTGCGCGTGGCGTGGCGAGGGCACGGCTCATGCTTTGCCGTTCCCGCCGGACACCGGCGTCCCGGCCGGTGCGCGCCCCACGGCGCGCCCGCCGGAGGCCGATGCGGCCGCATCGAAGAGGCCGGCGGCGCAGCCTTGTACGTCCGTATCGCCAGGCGTGGCGGCCAGCGCCACGACACTGGCGTCATCCCAGGCAAGACGGACTACCGATCCCGGCGCCAGGCTGACGGCGCCGACGCCATCATTCGGCAGATGGGCCGCCACCGGCCCGCTTTCGGTTTCCATGAGCAGATGGGTTTGCGCACCGCGGTAAACCACTTCCCTCAGCGTGGCCGCAAGGCGGCCGTGCGGATCCAACCGCAGTTTTTCGGGACGCAGCGCCAGGTCTATGGCGTCGCCGACGGCATGGCGCGGGCCCGCCGACGACGCCGGCCGATCCACCGTCACGCAGGTGCCCGCCACGCCGACCATCAGCTTGTCGCCGTCATGGCCACGCACTTCGCCGCGCAGGATATTGCTGGCGCCGAGGAAGGTCGCGACGAACTCCGTGCCGGGTCGTTCATATATGTCGCGCGGCGCGCCGGCCTGCTGGATGCGGCCGTCCTTCATGACGGCCACGCGGTCGGACAAGGTCAGGGCTTCTTCCTGGTCGTGCGTGACGAACACCGTCGTGGTGCCGAGGCGCCGTTGCAACTGGCGCAATTCCACCTGCATCTGTTCCCGCAGCAGTTTGTCGAGGGCGGACAAGGGCTCGTCGAGCAGCAGGACATCGGGCTCGAATACGATGGCGCGGGCCAGCGCCACGCGTTGCTGCTGGCCGCCGGACAATTGCCTGGGGTAACGCTGCCCGAAGCCGCCCAGCGCCACCATCTCCAGCGCGCCGGCCACGCGACGGGCGATATCGGACTTATCGACGCGGCGCATCTTCAGGCCGAAGGCGACGTTCTCGGCCACCGTCAGGTGCGGAAACAGGGCGAAGCTCTGGAACACCATGCCGAAGTTCCGCTTGTGGGCCGGCACGCCTGTTACCCGCTTGCCGCGGATATGGATATCGCCTTGGGTCGGCTGCTCGAAACCCGCGATAAGACGCAGCGTGGTCGTCTTGCCGCAGCCGCTGGGGCCCAACAGGGAAAAGAAAGTCCCCCGTTCGATATCGAGATCCAGCCGATGCAGCGCGACGGTCTGGCCGAACCGCTTTTCCACGCCATCGAAGCGCACGTCCAGGGAAACGGAATCCGCCGTCCGTGCGGGGCGATCGGTCGCCGCGCCTGCCACCACACTCACATCGACTCCTTGATGACGCGGTCGAACCGCGCAATACGCGCCACGGCCGCCAGCAGGCGCACCGGCAACTCCAGCAGAACCACCATCTCGACGGCCCGCCGCGGCGGGCCTTGCAGGGCGAGCACCGCATCCTCCAGCACCTGCCCCAGCTCGTCCGCCAGCGCGCCGTCCAGGCCGGGCAGGCCGGGCAGGTCGGGCGATGCCGACAGGTGTTCCCATTCGTCGGTAAGGTCGCGCAGCATCTCACCCATAAGGTCGGCCAAGGCGGGCTCTTCCCCGCCCAGCCGGCCGGCCAGTGCCCGCGCGGCCGTGCCCCAGGCCTGCTGTGCGTACCCCAGATCGGCCTCCAGCGACCGCGCCGGCGTCGCCGCCGCAGTGGCGGCCGGACGGTTCTCGCCATCGAACGCGCCCAGCATCAAGGCCGCGTTAAGGACGAGCCGGAAACTCAGGCAGTCTTCGCGGGCATAGAACCGCAAGGTTTCGTCCATGGTCTTACGGCCGCGGATCGGTAGATAGTGGCGCACGTAGCCGTCCAGCGCCATGGCCTTGCGCAGGAATTCGCCCATTTCGGGGTGCGGCGAGAAGCCCACCACGCGAGCATCGCCCGCGTCGCTCGACAGAATGGCCACGCGGTCCCGCATCACGCGGTCGAAACGGTCGGCGTCCAGCGGGTTATCGATGAAGAGCCGCGTGGACATGATGTGGCTTTCGAAGCGGCCGCCGGCACGGGCGCGGCGCTGGCCGGGCTCATAAACCGGCCCGTGGTAGTACGCCAGCTCCATCGTTTCCGGGAGATCGCGGCGCAGCTCGGCATCGTCCAGACGGACGTTCAGCAGGCCCGCGCCGGTATACAGGTATTCGTGGGTATAGCGTGGCTTGGCGTCGAGCACGCCCAGCCAGTGCGGGCGCCCCTGCGAAAAATAATAGGCCCCGCCACAGGAGCCGATGCCCGCCCCGCC